>DATHIJ010000610.1:0-2294 GCA_035489975.1 Propionibacteriaceae bacterium
CGCCGACGTGCCGGTGTTGGGGTTCACAGTGCTGCAACCCAGCCTGGAAGACGTGTTCGTGTCGCTAACGGGAGAGGGGTTCGATGTCAGCGGCTGAGCTCATCGTCGTCGGCAGCCGGCCACGCGCCCGCGTCTCCACCCGATTCCTGCGGTCGGAGCTCAAGATCATCTTCGGTCGCCGGCGCAACATCGCAGGGCTGGCGGTGCTCGCTGCGGTTCCGGTGATCTTGGCCGTCTCGGCACGCCTCTCCTCGGGCCAGGTCGGCGGTCCAGACTTCATCAGCGCGATCGTCGGCAACGGACTGTTTGTCGCATTTGGAGCACTCGCGCTGGAGCTGCCGTTGTTCTTGCCCCTGGCGGTCAGCGCCATCTCCGGCGACTCAGTCGCGGGCGAGGCCAACCTCGGGACCCTGCGTTACCTGCTAGCAATCCCGGCCGGCCGTACCCGATTAGTCGTGATCAAGTACCTCGCGATTGTGATCTTCGCTTGCGCGGCGACGTTCCTCGTGGCGCTCGTCGGGTCGATCATGGGCATCGCGCTGTTCGGCGGCGGCGACATGACGTTGCTCTCCGGCACTCAGACGTCGCTGGCCGACGGGGTGTGGCGGCTGATGTTGAGCTCGCTGTATCTCGCGGCCCAGTTCTCGGCGCTCGGCGCGATCGGATTGTTTGTCTCGACTCTGACCGAGCAGCCGGTCGGCGCGACCATCGCGATCGTCCTGGTGAATGTCTTGATGTTCATCCTCGGCACGATCGACCAATTGGCCTGGCTGCACCCGTGGCTACTGACCTATTGGTGGACAGCGTTCGGTGATCTGCTTCGAGACCCCATTGCCACCGAGTCGATCCAGCGCGGATTGATCACTGCTCTCGCGTACGCCGGCGTCTTTTGGCTCGCAGCCTGGGCCCGGCTGGCGACGAAGGACATCTCAAGCTAAGCGCCAATCGGCCCACTCAAGCCGGCGAGCTCCGCTCGTGCCGCGCACCATACCACGACACTATATTGGTCAAGATCATGATGGGATCGGCTGTGGAGCGTTCAGATTTGCGCGTACGGCGGGAGGTTGTCTCGTACGTGCGTCGCAGCAACCGGATGCGCCCTAACCAGCGCCGGGCGTGGGTGGCCTACCGGGATCGCTTCGTTCTCGAGGTGCCCAGGCTGGATACCGCCACCTCAGTCCACCCGGCCGCATCGCTGGATCTCGTGCGGGCGTTTGGACGCAACGCTGAGCTGATCGTGGAGATCGGTCCCGGCACCGGCGAGTCGCTCATTCCGATGGCCCAGGCTCGGCCGCTTGTCAACGTGCTGGCGTTCGAGGTCTATCAGCCTGCAATTGCGCGGATGCTCGCTCAACTCGTCAGAACCGGCCTGGACAATGTCAGGATCGTCGAGGCGGATGCCGTGGCCGCCATGGAGCATTTGGTACCCCTCCGATCTGTCGATGAGATCTGGCTGTTCTTTCCTGACCCTTGGCACAAGGCGCGCCACCGCAAGCGCCGGCTGCTGACTCCCGACTTTGCGGCACTGTCGGCGTCGCGGCTGAAGCCGGGCGGAGTATGGCGGATTGCTACTGACTGGTCTGACTATGCGAAGCGGATGCGGCAGGTTCTGGATAGCGATCCGAGCTACGCCAACCTCTACCCCGACGGCTGGGCGCCGCGATGGGAGGGACGGCCGGTCACCCACTTCGAGCAGCGTGGCGTGGACGCTGGACGTCAGATCTTCGACCTCGCCTACCGCCGTGTCGGCTGAGGCCGCCGGACCGCCCCAGGTCCGGTGGCGGCTCGACATCAGCTATGACGGGACGAACTTCTCAGGTTGGGCCGCTCAGGCCGGACGGCGTACCGTGCAGGGCGAGCTGGAGCGCTGGATTACGCGAATTCTGCGACTGGATGAGCGGGCGCAACTGGTCTGCGCCGGGCGAACTGACGCCGGTGTACATGCCCGAGGCCAAGTCGCCCACCTTGATCTAGATCCGCTGGTGATTCTCGACGGCGGCGAACCGCTGGTACAACGGCTCAACAAGGTCCTGGGCGGCGACTGTCTGGTGCGTCGGATCTCAGCAGCCCCGCCCGGATTCGACGCACGGTTCGCCGCGATCTGGCGGAGGTATGTCTACCGGCTGAGTGATGCAGCGGTGCCGCCGGACCCGCTGTACCGCTTTCAGATTGCCCAGGTGCGCCGCGAAGTCGATCTTGCGCGGCTGAATGAAGAGGCCGCCGCCCTGATCGGCCTCAGGGACTTCAGCGCTTTCTGTCGCCGCCGGGACGGCGGTAGCACGATCCGGACCCTG
>DATHIJ010000611.1:0-17567 GCA_035489975.1 Propionibacteriaceae bacterium
ACCTGACGGAAGCACTGCAGCAACTAGGCATCGGCGAGGCAATCGTCACCGTTATGGATCCGGATGGCGCGCCGACTCCCGTGGCCTGGACTCGAATGCGGGCACCGGAGTCGCTTATGGCGCCCACCCCGGACGAGGTGCTGCGGCCAGGGATCGCGGCATCCGCGCTGATGGCGCGGTACGGGCAGGCGCTTGATCGTGACTCCGCTCACGAGATCCTGGCTCGGAAGCTGCAGGCGGGGGCTGAGGCCGCGGAGCGAGAGCGGTGGGAAAGGGAGGCGGCTGCTCAAGCGGAGGCCGCGGCGAAAGAGCGGGCGAGGGCTCAAGCCGCCGCTGAACGTGAGGCCCGGGCTGCCGCGCGGCCACAGTCACGAAGCCCGCAACGCCGGGAGAAGTCAGTCGTGGAGCAGATCACCGATTCGAGTGCGTTCAAGCAGTTCGCTCGAACTGCGGGGACGGAGATCGTTCGGACCATCTTCGGAACGGCGCGGCGCAGCCGGCGTCGCTGAACGGGCGGATGCTGTACCCAGGCTGCTCACGCTGTACATAGCATGCGCGCCATGTGCAGCGCCGGGTATCCCACGCAGCATGGGATGTTGCCCCCCTGAGTCAGGTCCTGTTGCCTGGCCTGCGCACTCGGACTATTTCGGGGAGGCATAAGGTGGACCAGACCTTGATCGACAGCTGTGACTATCAAGGAGCGCCATGCCCCCCTCCAGCCCCGACTCCCCGCCCATTGAGGTACCCGAAGCCGACTGGGCCGAACAGGCCGTCGCCGTCGACCCGGTGGCCGAAGGCGAGGCCGAACCCAATGCGGTGCCCGCGTACCTGAGCCGAGGCATCCGCGAGGCCGACGACGCCGACTTGGTCGAGCAGGAAACACCTGTGTACGGCGAGGACGACGACAACCGCTAGCTAGGTTGCCGGCCGCTCCCCAGCAAACCGGTCACAAACCACATGACACGCGCCCTGAGGCCGGTTTGCGTGTTGTTGGTGACCGGTTTCTTGGTGGGGCACACGCTCCACCCAGTGTTCACAGCCGGTAGAACCGATCAAGCTGCATTATGTTGCTAGGCGTGAAGGCACGGTCGGGGATTGCCCAAGCGGCTGCACTGGTGACCGGACTGACGGCCTTCTCGGCGATTCTGGGCTTCATCCGCGACGTAGTGATTGCCGGTGTTTTCGGGGCCGGCGCACAACTGGACGCCTACCTGGTTGCCCAGGGTCTCATGAATCTCGTCCTGGCCCTTATCGCCGGCGCCATGGCGAGGGCGACCGTGCCTGTTCTTGCCGCGCAGCACAGTCGAGAGAACGACACCAGCAAATCGGCGCACACGCTGTCGGTCGTACTGACCGTGACGCTGGTCGTGTTGGGACTCGGTTCGCTGATCATGGCATTGGCCGCGAGCTCAGTGGTAAGCGTGCTGGCGCCGGGCTTCAAAGGGCCGCAGGCTGATCTGGCCGCCTCCCTTACCCGCATTGTCCTAATGGCGACTGTATTGATATCGGGTACGAACCTGCTCGCCGCAGCGGCGGAGGCGCATCGCCGTTTCTTCTGGTCCGCGCTGCAGGGGGTTCCGTTCAACCTCATCATGATCGTGGCGGCGGCCGTGTTTGGGCCTCGGTACGGGGTCTACGCCCTCGCAGTCGGGTTCGTTGTAGGCTCCGCAGCCCGGTTGCTGTGCCAGCTGCCGCCCATTCGTGCCCTCGGGTTCCGCCTGCGCGCCTCGTTCGACATCAGTGATCCCGGATTTCGGTCGATCGCAAAGCTGATCCCACCGCTGCTGCTCGGCAGTGCCCTGGGCAATGTCAACACCATGGTCGATCGAGCCGTCGGCTCGATGGTGGGCGAGGGAGTCATCTCAGCGTTGAGTTACGCCTGGCGGATCATTTCACTCGGCGAGACTTTGCTCGTGCTGTCGCTGCTGACCGCGCTATATCCCGCGTTCGGTGCCGCTGCGGGCAGGGGCGACCTCGATGAGATGAAGCGGCTGACCGGTCGCGGCTTGGCAACGGCGGCCACCGTGCTGATGCCGGTGTCGGGTTTTCTGATCGTGTGCCCTGTCCCGTTGGTCGCGCTGCTCTTCGAGCATGGCAGCTTCAGCCCCAGTGATACACAGCGGACGGCGACCGCGTTGCTTTGGTACGCCCCGGCTCTGCTGGCCCTTGGGTGGCGCGAGATGGTGGTGCGTGCCTCGTACGCGATGGGGGACTCGCGCCGCCCTGTGTTGGTTTTTCTTGTTGCGGTGTCCATCAATGTGGTTGGCGACTTCACTCTCGGGCTCACCTTCGGAATAGCTGGATTGGCGGCCTCGACGTCGTTATCCGTGGTGTTTGCCGCCGTGGCAAACACTTTGTTGCTGGGTCGACACCACGGCGCGATCGATCTCAAGTTGTTGCCCTTGATGGTCGGTCGGACCGCCCTTGCGGCCGCTGTGGGCACTGCCGTCGGCGCCGTGGTCTACCGTCTGCTGAGTCCGGTTGTCGGCACGGGGTTAGTCAGCGAAGTGCTGTTGATGTCGTCGGTCGGGCTGACACTGCTGGCAGTTTTTATCGGGGTCCTGTACGCGCTGCGTGCGCCGGAGCGGCGCCTGCTCGCCGACGCGATCGACGTGCTGGCGCACCGGCGACGCTGAAAGATCTGCGCTTCTCAGGCGGGTCGAACCAGCACGAATGGGGTGCTGGTGAGGTGTTGGCCTAGCGGATTGTCGCTGAGTACGGCTGCCAGCGTCTCCGCAGACAGTGATCTCGGAGAGACCGCGCGGATCGAGCCGCCAAAGTCGTTGAGGTCGACAATGCTGACGCCGATGTCCAGAGCCCGCTCCAGGTCGGCACAAATACCGCGAGCAACCTCGGTGTCCAGCGGCGGGAGAAGCACGTGCTCGTACGGGGTGTGCGGTCCACCGTCGACGTCTCGGGCTATCGGCCCCGCGATTCGATAGAAGTTTCCGCGCATGCCGAACGGTCGTGTCAAGGCAGCACCGACAGTCGCGAGGATGATCCGGCCTAAGCCGACGGTACGGATGACGTATTGCATCTTCTCTGGGACCGAAAGCCCACGCGCATGTTCGCCGCGCGGGCGGACATGGCGAGCCAGCATCCGAGCCACTCGGCCCGGTCGCACCGTTTCGATGTCCACCGTCCGGCCGGTGAGCAGGATGGCGACCTTTTCACTCACCCCAACGGTGTCGCCAGGACGAGCCAGGTCGAGGTGCTCCTTCAGTGCCAGTGCGAGATCGTCGGTCTGGTTCAGCCACCGGGTGCGTAGCGGAAGGCGCAGATACTCAACGCCGGCGACTGTTACTTGAGTCCATCCCTCGACGCGTTGGTCGGTCTTGGGCTCAGCAGAAAAGCTCATGTCGACTCCTGGGGGCCTTGCTGGAGTGGGGTGAGTGATCACTCTTGAGGACAGGGATCCTGGAGACGGCTGAGAGTCCCCCGAAAAAGTTGCGTATCGCCCTGGACGATCGCAGGCTGCAGTGATCCGAAACGCAATCACACTAGCTGAATTGCGGACAGTTCGTTGGAACTTCGGATAAATGGGTACTGCGGTTTGACTGCGGTGGGCTGCCGGATGTTCTCCTCAGGAAGGTCGAACCAACACGAATGGGGTACTGGTGAGCCGTTGGCCTAGCGGGTTGTCGCTGAGCACGGCTAACAACGTTTTCTCAGACAGTGATCTTGGAGAGACCGCGCGGATCGAGCCGCCAAAGTCGTTGAGATCGACGATGCTGACACCGATATCCAGCGCCCGCTCCAGGTCGGCACAGATCCTCTGTGCGACCTTGGGGTCCAAGGGTGGGAAGAGCACATGCTCGTACGGCGGGCGACCTCCGTCGACATCTCGGGCGATCGGTCCGGCCACGCGGTAGAAGGTTCCTCGCATGCGCAGCGGACGCGTCAGGGCTGACCCGATTGCCGCGGGAATAACTCGCCTCAAGCCGACGGTACGGAGCACGTACTCCATCTTTTCGGGGACCGAAAGCCCTTTGGAATCGGTGCGCGGGCGGACATGAGCAGCCAAGAATCGGGCCAACCGACCAGGCTCCATGGTGCTGATGTCCACCGTCCGGCCGGTCAGCAGGACGGCGACCTTCTCACTCACTCCAACTGTGTCGCCTGGGCGAGCCAACTTGAGGCTCTCCTTCAATGCCAGCACAAGATCGTCAGACTCATCAAACCACCGCGTCTGCAGCGGGAGGCGCAGATAGTTCACACCGGCGAAACTGACTTGGGTCCACAGGTTTGAACGCCGGTCAGCCTTGGGCTCGGCAACAAAGCTCATGTCGACTCCTGCTCGCTCGACGTTGATGGAGTGAAGCATGTGACTGATGTGATCAGTGTGATCATACGGTGCCATCAGACAGGAAGAGTTCGCCAAAACTTCGGCGTGTCGCGCTGGACAATGGTGATCTCAATGATCAAAAGCGCGATTACGGTACCTAACTTCGGTGCCGCTGGTGGCCAACTATGAATAATCGGTGAACGAAAGATTGCCTCAGCGGGATGCACCGGCGTACGGGCCGAGTCGCAAGAGTGACACGCCATGATGCGGGCTGAGATGATCGGGCTTGTGGCTTCAGAACCGCGGATGGTTTCGCTGGGCTTCGGCAAATTCGCACGATCAGACCGCATCTACGCGCTCGAGCCTTTGCTCGGGGACGAGCGCGGGGATGGCCACCGGACCAAGGTCTGGGTGGAGGGCGTCAAAGATCCGATCGTCGCCGCGCGTACTGAGGTAACGATTCTGCGGGACATGGGTCAGGAGGCTGTTGCGGCGGAGGCGCCGCTGATTGATGAGGCCATGGACTTGGCGTCGCGGCTGGCGGATGCGGCGGAGGCTGGTCGAGTTGACCTGAACGATCTTGGACGTCGGGCCCGCCGTTTGCTAGCGGCCACCACCCGGGGCGACTGATCCATCATCCGCCTTGGCCCCTCGAGCGGCTTCTTGATCGGTACGCCTCAGATCTCTGGCTTTGATCCACATCTGGCGTCCCTCGGGCCCGCGTACTCGTCCCCACCATGCGCCGCGCTCGCGTACCCAAAAGTCCAGGGTCCCCGCCGCGGCCCAGGTTGCCGATTCCACCTCGATCGGTGGTCGCACCTCGCGCCGCTCCTCTGGTGTTCGCTGCCCGTACTGGTTGTAGACGACGTCCATGTCCATCGCCATCTGGCAAGCCTCGTCCTCTCCAAGATCGACAGCGCGCCAGCCCATCACGCCCCCGTCGTAGACGCCCCACCGCCCGCTGCCGATGTGTCGCGCCTCAAACCTCATACAGCTATTAGAACACGAATGCGATTAATTGCCACGCACGACGTGACGTGGGATCGCGCCCCGAGCTATGTGATCTTGCCTCTGTCAGAAAGCGTTGCATTGGTGGACACGAACGTCGACAACGCTGACCGGGAGGTGCGCCTTAGCTTCCTCCCCGGTCGAGGTGTGACGCACTGCGATCCCTCTGGTTAGTGTCGGGGGATGAGCGAGTCACGGCACCTCAGCACCTACATCGAGCAGCCTGCTTCAGAGGTCTACGCATACGCGGTGAACCCGGCGAACTTGCCGACTTGGGCGGCCGGGCTGAGTGGCTCGATCGAGCAGCGAGAGGGACGGTGGTTCGCAGCGTCTCCAATGGGTGAGGTCGAAGTGACCTTCGCGCCGGAGAACCCGTATTTCGTCCTCGACCACGACGTCAAGCTGCCCGATGGGACCACTTTCAACAACCCGATGCGAGTGATCGCCGACGACAATGGCTGTGAGGTGGTGTTCACGCTTCGCCGCCGGCCGCACCAGTCGGACGAGGACTACGAGGCGGATGCGGCAGCGATCCGGACGGACCTGGCGACCCTCAAGAGCCTCCTTGAGCGGTGAGAGGGGCTCTCCAGGACGCGCCGCCGACCATGGTCATGGACGAGGGGTTGCCAGTTCGAGGTTGGTTGCTGGAGCTACTCGCGCACCAGGCGCACGTGGGCTCGCGCATCGGCCCCATGCGATTAGTGGCGCGAGGGGTTCCCTACGGCGCGGCCGCTGATCTTGCGCGGCTTGATCTCGATGAAGAGGTTCCGAACTCCATCCGCCCAGGGCACCGGTCCGGTCTCCCAGGCCGACGTGAGGAGATTGTCGTGTGCCAGCGCTTGGGCGAATCCAAGCACCAGAACGCTCCAGCCAGATTTGTGCTGTTCATCGATGCTGTCGATCTCGAAAGCGACACTCGTGCGACGGACGAGATCGGCCAGAGGACCAACGGGAGAAGTACGGAAGATCACGCTGCCGTTGCGGTATTGATAGGTCACGGGCAAGATCTGCGGGCCATCCCCGGCCATGAAACCAACCCGGCCCGCCGTGTGCTGCTCCAGGAATTCCCTGCATTCGGCCTCTGACAGCTCGCCGAAACTGCCGGTTAGAGGTTTCTCGTTCTGTGGTGAGGTCATCGCCCGCCTCCAGGTTGTCGCATCGGGGGCGATGAAGGTGGCTGCGTGATTGCCGGGCTTCACCGCCCCCGACGTTCAGCATCACCCCCGGCTTGTGTCGCACAAAGAGTCCAAAGTCCCGCAGGGTCGTAGAAAGTGGCCTAAATCCCTTCCGGATTCCGGCGCTGGGCACCCCGGTTATTGATGTGTCGAATCAGCGGTCTTGGGGTATCCGACATGTTGCGGATAAATGGCGGAAAGTACCCAGAAAGGAGATCCGATGACTACGCAGCCTCCAGCCGGCGACACACCTCAAGCCGGTGAATCGCAGCCCGAAGGCGGCGAATCGAAGGAGAGTAAGAGTCAGGGCGCGATGGCACGCTGGCCGCGGGATCTAACGGACCTTTGGACCGGCTGGCAGCCGTTCGGGGCGATGAACTGGCCGTTTCGCGACATCAAGGTCGAAGAGTTCATAGATGGCGAGCAACTGGTGGTCCAGGCAGAGCTGCCGGGGGTCGATCCCGAGCGCGACATCGATGTGTCGGTCGAGAACGGTGTGCTCACCATCGCGGCGGAGCGTCGGGAAAGCAGCCGCGAGAAGTTCGACAAAGGCTTCCATAGCGAGTTCCGCTACGGCAGTTTCGTCCGCCAGGTGAGGCTTCCGGCAGGCACGTCACCAGAGGTGGTCTCCGCCACCTACAAGGATGGTGTCCTCGAGATTCGGATGCCTAAGCCTTCGGCGGAGGCGGCCTCACGTCGTATCCAGATCCAGCGCGGCTGACGTGCCCGCCTCCTGGCGAAACCGGTCACTCGCAACCTCAGAAGCTGCGCCAGATGCGGGTTGGACGTGACCGGTTTCGGCACGTCGAGGAGCTGCCTGGCGAAGGCTGCGGCCGATTGAGCAAAACTGATTGTTGATGTCGCGGGCAAACCGCGCGCCCTCCGAGCTGCGAGCGTCGGCAATCGCGTGCCGCCGCACAGAGGAGGAGCGAGATGAGGCGGTCTTCTCGGCGAGCGACGACGACGGCGGCGGGTTCAGAGCGCGATGCGCGAGCAGCTCTTAGATTGCGTAGGACTTTGGTCCCGCCCGTGAATCTCCTTCGGCCCGTGCATAGCGCGGGCGCTCTCCGAGACAGTTGGATCATTCACAGCGGAGGTTGATCATGACTTTGGATAATGCGGGATGGTCGCTGCTCGACCGTGGTGGACGTCTGGAGACATTGGACCGCGACGAGTGCCGCCGTCTCCTCGGTTCCGCCAATATCGGCCGGCTTGGATACTGCAGTGACTCCGGGCCGCGCATCCTGCCGATGAACTACACATTGGTCGGTGAATCTGTGACTTTCCGTACCGGCCTCGACACTGAGGCATCTCACCAGCTGCTCGATCATCCGATTGCGTTTGAGGTCGATCAAGTCGATGAGTTCCTTCAGTCAGGGTGGAGCGTGCTGGTCATAGGCAATGCCCAGCCGCTTGACGAAGCGTCACTGCTGCTGCTCGATGTCGGGCAGTCGCCGGAGCCCTGGCCGGAGGGCCGACGATCGTTGGTTGTGCAACTACCGCTGACGATGATGACGGGACGTCGGGTCCACCCGGCATAGCAGATCAGGGAGGAGCGCAGTTCATGATCAGCCCATCCACGGCTGGAAGGTACGACTCCGATGACTCCTCGGAGCGCCACTTCGAGGCATTGGGCCGCCAGCAAAGTCTCGATCTGATGGAGTCCCGGCATCTGGGCCGCGTCGCGTGGCAGGCCGCCGATCTTCCGCAGATCCTGCCTATCACCTACGCCATGCACGAGGGCTTCGCTTACTTCCGCACCGCACCGGATAGCATCCTGGCCGAGTTGGCCCAGCCGACGAGCGTGGCGCTTGAAGTCGACGAGCTCGACGAGCAGAACCGGAGCGGCTGGGCCATTGTGATGCACGGACGCACTAGTGCCGTGAGCGAGCCTGATGCGCTGGCCGACCTTTGGGCGTCGGATTCCCTGGTCCCGTGGGCCACTGGAAACCGAACCCTGTTCATCCGATCCGTCCAGAGCGTGTCACCGGCCGGGTCGTGCGGCGGCCAACCTGACGGCCGAGGGTAGGGTCGTCGATCCCAGGCCGCCGGGCGAGAGATATTCCGGCCGTCGTACCCTGTCTGAGAAATGGCGGCCAAGCGCGGGGACAGCGAGCCGGGACCTGCAGTCCCGATGGGTCCCGACGCTGACCAACGGCTCTCCGTTGAGCTGCTGATGAGCCAGCTCGTCGAGCAAGCGTCGTTGATCATGACGGCTCAGGAACGGCTCCGGCGCCTGTTGACCGCCAACCGTTCAATCGTTCAAGAGCTGTCCCTGCCAGCTGTGTTGCACCGCATTGTCGGCACCGCTCGAGATGTCGCGAACGCCCGGTACGCCGCACTGGGAGTCATCGGCGCTGATGGCTTGCTCGAACAGTTCTTGCATGTTGGCGTGGACGAGGAGACAGCCCAAACAATCGGCGAGCTCCCCAAGGGACGCGGTGTGCTCGGCGCGCTCATCGAAGATCCCCAGCCCATCCGGCTGACCCGGATTGCCGACGATCCGCGGTCGTCAGGTTTCCCGGACGGCCATCCACCGATGACCACTTTCCTCGGCGTACCCATCCGCAGCCGGGACTCGGTATTCGGCAACTTGTATCTGGCTGATCGCATCGACGGTGGCCATTTCACCGCCGAGGACGAGGAGTTGGTCCTGGCCCTGGCCGCAACCGCAGGCATTGCCATCGAGAACGCCCGCCTCTACGAGGAGTCCCGGAGACGCCAGGAGTGGCTGCGTGCGTCCGGCGAGATCAGCCGCCAATTGCTCGATCCCGAAGCCGAATACTCAGAGACGCTGCATCGCATCGTGACAAGCGTGAAGCGCCTGGCATCAGCCGATGTGGTTACGCTCGTGAGACCGACCGACGATGATCCAAACCAGTTGGAGGTCGTCGTTGCTACCGGGGCCGCCGAACGTGAGCTTGTCGGAATTCGCTACCCCAAGGACGACAGCGTGGCTTGGCAGGCGATGCAGCAGGGTTACGGCGTGCGACTCGAGGCTGTGGACCAGCTACCAGGTGTTTATCTACATCTGAGGCCGTACGTTCCGGTGAGCCAGGCCATGGCCCTCCCGCTGAGAGATGAAACCGGTCCTCGCGGGGCGATCTTGGCCGGCCGGATCACCCCGCACACACCCTTCACGGACGCCGACCTCGACATGGCTGAAGCATTCGCGGGTCAAGCTGCCATCGCCTTGGAGCTCAGCGACGCCCGAGCTGATCAACAGCGGCTTGGTGTCTTGGTAGATCGCTGGCGTATTGCGGGCGATCTCCATGATCACGTCATCCAGCGGCTGTTCGCCGCGGGACTCAGTTTGCAGAGCATCGCTGCGACCGTGGAGGACAAGATCATCGGGCAACGCCTCACTCGCACCGTCGACGAACTCGACGAGACGATCCAGCAGATCCGGTCAACGATCTTCGCGCTCCGCGAGAATTCGTCCCAGTCGCTGCGTGGTGCCGCCCTCGCGGTCGTCGATCAGCTTGCGCCTGTGCTGTCGGTCCGTCCGGACATACAACTCGTCGGGCCGTTAGACACACTCGTTGACGGCGCCATCGTCGGGGATGTCGTCGCGGTCCTGCGGGAATCGTTGACCAACGTCGCCAAGCACGCTCAAGCCTCGAAGGTCCGAGTCCGGATCCAAGCCGACGGGCAACATCTGGCCATTACAGTCACCGACAATGGAATCGGTTTGGCTCCCAGTACCAGACGGAGTGGCTTGGCAAACCTGCACCGTCGCGCTCAGCGTTATGGCGGCGACTTCAGTGTCGGCAATACACCGGATGGGGGTCTGCGGCTGCAATGGTCGATCCCGCTTCACCCGTGACGCGCCTGAAGCCCATCCGAATCTTCATCCTTGATGATCACGAGCTGGTTCGGCGAGGACTAGTCGATCTGCTCACAGCTACCGACGATCTCGTCATCGTCGGGGAGGCCGCGACCGCCGCCGACGCCTTGCGTCGCATCCCGGCCGCCGCACCCGATGTCGCCTTGCTTGATGCCAGGTTGCCCGATGGCAGCGGCATCGACGTCTGCCGGGAGATCCGCTCGTCGCAGGAGAACATCCGGTGCCTGATTCTCACTTCGTACGATGACGACGAAGCGCTGTTTGCCGCGGTGATGGCTGGGGCGTCGGGATATCTGCTCAAGCAGATCGGTGGCAACAGCCTGGTGGAGGGCATCCGGCAGGTGGCAGCTGGGCGGTCGTTGCTGGATCCGGCGGTGACCGAGAAGTTGCTCAACCGGCTTCGGAACCCGGTTGAGGCCGATCCGCTGGCCAGCAGCCTGACGGTGCGAGAGCGTGAAATCCTGGATCTGATCGCTGACGGATTCACAAACCGGCAGATCGGTGAACGGCTCTTCCTGGCAGAGAAGACCGTCAAGAACTACGTATCGGGCCTGCTCACCAAACTCGGCATGCAGCGGCGTACCCAGGCTGCGGTGTATGGAGCAAACCTGCGGGGTCGGACGGGCGGGAAGTCTCCGGGAAGCGCGTGAGCGTCCCGCTCTCTCGCCGAGTTGTCAGCGTCAGTGGTCGCTACGGCGACCACCCGCGCTGACAACTCCAGCGCCGGGTTCAGACTTGATCTATGACCGTCGAACTCACCCGCGACGAACTCGCTGCCTTGTCCAATCGCCAGCTGGCCGCCGTCGATGCGTGGTGGCGAGCTTGCAACTACCTCACGGTCGGGCAGATCTACCTGAAAGACAACCCGCTGCTGGAACTGGCGCTGAGCGCTGAGGACATCAAGCCACGGCTACTGGGCCACTGGGGAACCAGTCCGGGACTCTCCTTCATCTACGTCCACGCGTCCCGGCTCATTGCCCTCACCGGCCAGCAGGCGATATACCTGACCGGCCCGGGGCACGGTGGCCCTGCGCTTGTCGCGGCGTCCTGGCTGGAAGGCACGTACAGCGAGATCTATCCCGGGGTGAGTCAAAATCGGGCAGGTATTCATCGGTTGTTCCGGCAGTTCTCCACCCCGGGCGGGATCCCGAGCCACGTATCGGTCACCACGCCAGGATCCATACACGAGGGAGGTGAGCTGGGCTACGTGCTGGTGCACGCCTTTGGATCGGTCTTCGACAACCCAGACTTGCTGACGATCGCCGTCGTTGGTGATGGGGAAGCAGAAACTGGGCCGCTCGAGGGCTCCTGGAAAGGAATCTCGTTTCTGAATCCGGTGCGGGACGGGGCTGTACTGCCGATCTTGCATCTCAACGACGCGAAGATTGGGGGACCGACCGTTCTGGGGCGAAAGCCACCCGCTGAAGTCCGATCGCTGTTCGAGGGTCACGGCTACGAGGTGATCGAGATCGAAGGTTCCGATCTCCCCGGCATGCATCATCGCTTCGCCGCCGCACTCGCCTCCGCGTACCAGATGATCATCGAGATTCAGCGCAGCGCCCGGGCCGCCGGAAGGATCGAGGCTCGACACCGCTGGCCCATGATCATCTTACGCAGCCCGAAAGGCTGGACCGGACCCGAACAGGTCGACGGCATTCAAGTTGCCGGCACCTTTCGATCACATCAAGTGCCGCTCTCCGGCGTACGCGAAAACCAAGATCACCTGCGGCTGTTGGAGGAGTGGATGCGCTCTTATCGGCCCGAGGAGTTGTTCGACGCCGACGGCGTACCCGTCGAGCTCGTTCGGGAAGCTAACCCGCCGGCGGAATTGCGGATGAGCGCATCACCGCACGCCAACGGCGGGCTTCTCAGCCACCCGCTCGATCTGCCGAACTTCCGTGACTTCGCCGTGTCGGTTGACTCACCTGGCTCCAAGCGCGCCGAGTCGACCCGACAGCTGGGCTCAATGCTCGCCGAGACTTACCGGCGCAATCCCGACCGTTTCCGCCTGTTCTGTCCCGATGAAACCAACAGCAACCGGCTGGGTGCGGTGTTCGAGGTGTCCGATCGTGCCTTCATGGAGCGCATTGAACCCGGCGACGTGCAGATCTCTCACGACGGACGCGTGATGGAAGTGCTGTCGGAGCACAACTGCCACGGGTGGCTCGAGGGCTACACGCTGACTGGCCGGCACGGCATGTTTGCGACGTACGAGGCATTTGCCATGGTGAGCGCCTCTCAGACGGTGCAGCACAGCAAATGGCTCGAGGAGGCCGCGCGGCTGCCGTGGCGAACCAGGATTCCCAGTTTCAATGTGTTGCTGACGTCCACCGCATGGCGGAATGATCACAACGGCTTCTCCCACCAGGGACCTGGGCTGATCCAGATCGTGCTCACTCATCGTGGCGAAATCGCCAGGATCTACTTCCCGCCCGATGCCAACTGCCTGCTCTCGGTAGCGGATCATTGCTTGCGATCAACGTCGTACGTGAACCTGATTGTGATCGACAAGCAGCCACAGCTGCAGTGGCTCAGTGTGGACGAGGCTGCTGCGCACTGTGAACGCGGCGCCGGCATCTGGGAGTGGGCGGGGAACGACGACGGCAGTCGGGAGCCCGACATCGTGCTGGCCTGCGCCGGAGATATTGTGACGATGGAGACTGTGGCGGCGGCGCAGATCGTGCAGAACCGGCTGCCTCAGCTGCGTACCCGAGTCGTCAACGTCGTCGACCTCATGGGACTGATCCGGCCGAAAGATCATCCGCATGGCATGAGCCAGATGCAGTTCGCCGAGCTCTTCACCGACTCGGTCGACGTGATCTTCGCGTTTCACGGATTCCCTGGTGCCATTCATCAGGTTGTGCATGGACGTCCGGATGTTGACCGCTTTCATGTCCGCGGCTTCATCGAGCAGGGGACGACCACTACGCCCTTCGACATGACAGTTCTCAACCGGGTCACGCGATATCACCTCGTCATGGACGCGATCAACAATGCGCGGCGCACTCCCGCCGGCTCGACCGAGCTGCTGGCGTGGTGTGAGGAGAAGCTGCGGGAACACAGCAGTTACATGGTCGACCACCTAGAGGATCTGCCGGAGATCAGAGACTGGCACCTACCCAGAGCTTGACGGCCACTCGCAAGGGGGACGGTTTGTGGGTAAGGGCATAGACGTGGCTTACACGACTGGCTCGTCCCGCGTCATTGTCGTACCCGGGCTGGCGGTGCACGCGTACGCCGAACCACCCGTGCGGCATCTCCGGGACAACGGCTATGACGCCAAGCTGTTGTCGCCGCCGGCGTGGCGCGGCATGGATCATGATCTCGAGCGCTACGGCCGGAACCTGGCGGTCGACATTGATCGCGCGGGTACGCCGGTGGCTGTCCTGATTGGTCTGTCGGTCGGCACCCAGGCAGCCGCGGTTGCCGCGTCCTTAACTGACTTGGTGGAACGCCTCGTGCTCGTAAGCCCAACGATCGATCCGGCATATCGTTCCATGATCAAGCAGGCATTGGTGTTCGTGCGGGGCGATCCGCACGACAAGGCCGGCTATCTCAGCCACGCTCCAGACTGGTCCCGCGCCGGAGCTATTCGGATCTTCCGCGGGTTTGCATCAGCCATCGCCTTGCACCTTGAAGACATTCTGCCGAAAGTGCAAGCAGCTGTGACGATCATCCACACCGAGTACGACCCGCTCACCACCCACAGCTACGCATCCTCGTTGGCGGAGATCAACAGCGCCAGACTGGTCCTGATGCCTGGCGTAAGCCACTCCTGGCCCAAGGCTGACTCGGCCAGGTTCCTCCGGTTTGTCGATGAGCTGGTGTGCTGAGCCCGCAAACCCCACCGACTTGTCAGAATCTCAGCACCAAATATGGTGCTGAGATTCTGACAAGTCGGTGGATTGGCGGGTGAGTGTGAGCGAACTGGACCCAACAGAGGTGGTCGCGGCCTTCGATTCGGCCAGCGTGCTGCATGCCGCCACAGTCGCAGCCCTTAATGGCCAGCCTTTTCTTCACCTTGGCAGCTCGGCTCTGGCCGGTCTTGCTGTGCGCGCCGCCAATCGGCTCCCGTGGCCACTGCTGCGCAGTGTCTATACCCGAATCGGCGCGTCGGAAGGGATCAATCCGAAGCGGCTGGGTGATGTCAGCTTGGCCGCCGTCGCAGAGTCGTTCGCGGATCGCTATCCGAGGCGGCGCTACCCGGCCATACTGCTCGGATCGAGCAACGGGGCGCTCACCCACCTCAGCGCGGCGATGCAGGTGCCCTGGCTGCCCGATACGGTGCTGGTGCCGGTCGCCCGGGTCGGGGACACTGACCGCCCGGACCAGGCGATGGAGTTCGGCCGTTCAGTCGCTCCGGCGCTGCTGGATCGCAATCCCGACATCGTGCTGCACCACATGCACGACCAATTGCAGGACGTCTTGATGGCGGAGCGGATGAGCTACTTCCGCGTCAAGTGGTGCCGGCTGCCTGACGCGTACGCGGCCTTCGTGGAAAATCATCTGGCCCCAGGCGGGACTGTGGTCGTTGTCAATGACACCTCCAGCTGGCCGGTGACTCGGCTCGGCCCGCGGCATGTCTTTCAGGCCGGTGGCCGTGGCGGCACGCCGCCGGAGGGGTATTTGGCCCGACCCCACACCCCGGCGCCAAATGAGGAGGCGGCCGAGTCCGAGTGGGGCCTCGACCCTGCCTTTCGCGACGACGTACAAATCTGGTCTGATCAGCGCGGCTATCGCTATGCCGAGATCGGCTACGTCGGGCCGCAGACGCCCGCTGCCGCCGTGGCGACAGTCATGCGCGACTGGTATCGCGCCCGTGGCGAACCAGCAAATCGCCTCGTCGTACCATGTTTCATTCTGGGCGACCCCTGGCTGACGATCTGCGCCGCAGCCGTGCCGTTCTGGATTCACTTCGCTGTGCAGCCGGCGTTGCAGTCGCTCGATGAATACCTTGACCTGGCCGAGCCATATCGGGATGTCAACGTGTTCCTTTTCGAGCACGGCGCCGAGTCACCCGGGATTGCTACACCCGACGACTTCCAGAAAGTGGTCCGTCGGCATGGTGCAGCGGCGCACTTCGACGGCCTCGATCCCCGACGTTTCCCGCATGACATTGGCACGCTGGACCGGTACGGTCGGGTATTTGATCAACTGCCGCGGGCCAGGCATCCATGGAGCCCACTGCCTGTCGATGGCGCGTTGCGCGGTCTTGCGGCCGCTGGCCTCTCGATCACCATGTCCTGAGGCCGGGCTGGGCGCGCTGTCAGTCTTCCCAGGGCGGCGTGCGGTCCATCTTTCTGTAGTACTTCGCCAGGTGGCTCTTGACTCGGTCCACATCCGCGTTTGGGATGTCAACGCCGCCACGAGCACCCTGCATAATGCCGCCGGCGGCCATCACCGCGCGCGGCACAGCACGGAGTTTGCCGTTGACGACATCGCAGATGAGCAGCTTGTGCGCCGTGAAGTTGTCCTTGCTGTCGGCGTCATACCAGACATGTGCGTCGCGGTACTTCTGGTTCGGCTCGTCTTGGGCATCAGCCCACTTGCGCACCCGCTTCTCGGCTGCATCACCGTCCCATTCACGGTCGGCATCAGCCAGATCGAAGTCCTTGAAGCTTGTGACGGCCATTGAAGACTTCCTTCGTTGCGTCTCGCGGTCAGAACGACTCCACCAAGCGCTTAGCGAGCAGCTTCTTGCCTTCCTCGGCGCCTTTGCGGCTCTCATGTTGCGCCTTGCGGAAGAAATCAGCGAGTTCGTCATCTCCGGTAAGCGCGGCGTCCTCGATGTAGG
This sequence comes from Propionibacteriaceae bacterium, assembly GCA_035489975.1. Classification (GTDB taxonomy): domain Bacteria; phylum Actinomycetota; class Actinomycetes; order Propionibacteriales; family Propionibacteriaceae; genus Microlunatus. The sequence continues at coordinate 16,110 of DATHIJ010000611.1, forward strand.
TCTCCAGCCTTAGCACATTGCTGAGGCACACTTCGGTGAACCAGATGATGTCGTAGTCCTTGTCCTTCGTCCCGGTGACATTGCCAAACTCGGGGTTGCGGGTCATTGGCCCTCCTTTCGCTTCAGCTACGACGACTTACAGGGCTATTGGTTGCACCTACCCCAGAGTTCCCAGCCAAAACGAAAAGGTGCTGCAGCGATCCGACTAGCCGCGGCTATTTCTCGCTGAGAACGGCCGCGGCGATCCTCCTGACGCGTTCGGGATCGGCGATCGCATCGATCTCGATGATCTTGCCATCGGCGACGGTGAATCCCATGACCGCGTATGGACGTCCATGCACGGTGATCACCATTCCGGCTGTTCCATTGACCAGCGCCGGATGCAGCTCGGCGCCCGGCAGGGCTCCGATGAGTGCCTGCCCAGCCACCGCCGCTGCACCGTGGATCACCTTGGGCGCGGCCGGCCGCCTGCCGCCATAGTCGGAGCGGAGAACGACATCGGGGTCGAGCAGCGCGACAAGGCTGTCGAAATCGCCGCCACGTGTGGCACGGAAGAAGGCGTCGACCACCGCTCGTTGCCGAGCCAGATCAGGATCCGGAGCCGGTAGCTGCGCCCCTTTGACACGGCGCCTTGCCCTGCTGGCGAGCTGTCGTGCCGCCTCAGGAGATCGGTCGACCATGGGAGCGATTTCTTCGAAGGGCAGTTGGAACATGTCATGCAGCACAAAAGCGAGCCGCTCCGCCGGTGAGAGAGTGTCGAGCACGACGAGGAGGGCGAGGCCGACAGAGTCCGCAAGCATCGCTTCCTCCTCGGGCTGGCGCACGCCCTCGGAGCTGATGAGGGGATCCGGGAGGTGGCCATCAAGCGACTCCTCGCGTCGGGTGCTGCGCGATCTCAAGACGTTCAAGGAGACGCGAGCAACGATGGTGGTCAACCAGCCGCCGAGGTTTTCAATTTCGTCGGCACCTGCCCGACTGACGCGGAGCCACGTGTCCTGGACGGCGTCGTCCGCCTCAGAGAGCGAACCGAGCATCCGGTAGGCCACCGCTCGCAGGTGGCGCCGGTGCTCCTCGAAGCGATCCGCCAGCCACTCGTTTTCGTCCATCGGTCACATCCTCCTGTCACGGCGTGTCATAACAAGTGACACCCCACACGTAACGAATGTGACAAGGAGAAGACAGACATGAAAGTTCTGGTTACGGGAGGCACGGGCACGCTGGGGCGGCTCGTTGTTCCGAGGCTGCAAGACGCCGGATGCGACGTACGGGTGCTGAGCCGGCACGGTCGCGAGCCCGGCGGGGATATCGAGTTCGTGACTGGTGATCTTGCCAGCGGCGAAGGGGTCCAAGCTGCGGTGCAGGGAGCCGAGATCATTGTTCATTGCGCGGGCACTCAGGAAGGTGACGGGGACAAAGCCAGCCGCCTGGTGCACGCTGCGTCTCGGGCGGGGGTCCGGC
>DATHIJ010000612.1:0-2724 GCA_035489975.1 Propionibacteriaceae bacterium
CTCGGTCGCCACGTACAGCCGAACCGGAATCGTCACCAATCCGAAGGAGATGGTGCCTCTCCATACCGTCCGCATCGCTGCATCCCTCCGATCACGTGAGTGACCCGTCCGTCTTCTGCCCGCACAGTCCGTTCCCCTCCATTGTCACCGCGGCCTGTGGATAAGTGCCAGCGGGCCGCTCAGTGACTATCGACGCGAGTGGCAGGAGCAGCCGACTCGACCGTCCGCGGCAGCTGAATGGCCAAAACCGCTGTCGCGATGGCCACCGCGAAGCCCGCGGCGGACTGCACAATCGGCAGCAGAAAGCCGGAGATCGCGAACAGTGGGAGGAGCACCGCGTAGGCCACGCCGACCGCGCGTAGTCGGCGGTGGGTGCGCGCGATCGCTATGCCGACCACGATGGCGGAGGTGATGAGCAAGAGGGTCGCCCCGGCCGCTGTCGCGATGAGCGCGGGTCCGTAGGCCGTGTCGGCATTCAGGGCCGGCATTCCGTCCACGCCAGCGAGGTGAGCGCGTCCGATGCCGGGCTGGACGAACGCGGCGCTGCCGAAAGCAGCAGACAGGTAGATGTTCGCGACAGTCGTGAGCACAAGTCCCGCCACGGCGAGTCCGGCCGCGACACCGGAGACCAGGTACGCGGTTACAGCCACTACGCCGAGCACAGCCAGGGCGGCACCCATAATGCTGGCCGCCAGATGACTGACCAGGAACACGTCGGTCGTGACATAGCGGGCGTACGCGTCAAAATCCGCGACAGGCGGCTGGTGGGTGAGCGTGCTGAGCCCAAGCAGCAACCCGTACGCGGGCAACAGCCAAAGGCCGATCCGCGCCGCGCGGCCGGGCGGCATCACGGCGTCATTCAATCAGTTGGTGCCCAGATTGGCGAGGATCGCATGGCCGAGCTCTTTGGGCCGCGTGAATTGCGGCCAGTGGCCGGTCGGCAGATCGATGTAATCGACGTCGCGGACCTTCGCGAGCTCCTGCACGTACCCATCTCCCTGCTCGATCATTTCCCGAAGCATCGCGCTCGGGAACTCGCAGGAGATGACAGTGATGGGCACCTGGTAGCGGCGCTCGTCGGAGAGCTGCTGCGGGTCCCTCGCAACATGTACAGGCGCCGGGATGGCGCGCTCGCGGAACCTCGCGCGGAGCTCGTCGTCGAGGTCGATGAGGTCTTCCTCGTCAAACAGCGACCAATCGGGGAGCGGAACATCGCCGTCCGCCGCCGGGAACGCATCATTGATCACGCCGCCGTCGCCGAGGGGAAGGCTGTCGACGTACACAACGCGAGCGACCCGGGTCGGCCGCGCATCGACAGCGGCATGGGCTATCGCGCCACCACCGGAATGTCCGACGAGTACTACCTCGCCGGCGACCGAATCGTAGGAGTCGATCACCGCGACAACCGCCTCAACCTGGTCGCGCAGTGTGATCTTGGAGCGGTCCGCGTCTTTCGCTTCCATACCGGGCAATGTGAGCGCATGGGTACGATGCCCCGCCTGCTGCAGCGCGGGAACGACCTCGTCCCATGACGAGCCGTCGAGCCACAAACCGGGAATCAGAACGATGTGCATCGCTCGAGGCTAAGCCAAGCTCTGGCCCACGGGCTCACCGGCATGGTTGCTCGCCAGTGCGCGGTCGACCCGCAGCGCGGCGAAACTAGCGCAGATGAACAAAACCAGCGCCACACCCCCGTGTAGCCATCCGACGCGGGCGGTGTGGTGCGCGAAGATGCCGAGAAGGGATTGCGCGAGCGTAGTGACAAAGACGATCAAGCCCCATCTGATGCCGCCAGGAATCCTGGCGAAGAACGAGCTGATCAACAGCAGCAACGCCACCAGCGGAAGGACCGTGACCCCGACCAGCTGGTGCAGCTTGAAGCCAGTGATACCACCAATTTGAGGGTTTTCGCTCTCGATCAGCGCCTTGTCGATGGTGCCGCCAGTGCCGACCCACTCGAACATCGCGAACACCGCGTAGGCGATGGCGGCCGCCTGCAGGATGACACCAGCTGCGATTAGGAACGCCAGGACCCGATAGACCTGCTTCATCATGACTCCTTGGACATCGCAATCGGCGGAAGATCGAACTCGTCGTTGCGCATGCGCAGCAAGGCCACAGTGGCCCCGGCGAACCCGGCGGCGGCAATCAGCAGCCCAATGCCGGCGATGACGTGGTTGGGCAGGAACGGGTGCGTGACCCCGCCGACGATCAACGCGATGGCCATCCATCGCGGCGCCACCCGGCTGCGCCACAGGGCGAGGCCCAGCAACGGCAGACCCACGACGATGCCGGAGATGAACAACAGCGCAGCAGCCCCGACAGGTGGCAGCACCCACCAGGCCGCGTCCAGCGCAGTAATAGTCGCCACGTCGAGGCCTTCTCGAACAGTCAGGTAGGCGAGTAGATCGTCGGGCACCCCGAGGGGGAAAACGCTCAGGCATCCGAGCAGGGTCCACACCGCCCCGACGGTGGTCAGGACGGGGGTCCGGCGACGGGTCACCCAAGCCACTGCAATGACGGCCGGGATCAGGCCCACCAGGAACGGCAGACCTAGCCACATCATCACGTCGAACAACTGGCGGTGGGTTTCCACGCCTGCGACAGTGTCGGTGAAGTCGGCACCGCCCTCCACGGGTCTGATCACGTAGACAACTCCCATGAGTGCCATGGGAACCGGCGCCACCAACCCCAGCAGCACGCGCCAGAAGCCGCGCGTATCGC
>DATHIJ010000613.1:0-2948 GCA_035489975.1 Propionibacteriaceae bacterium
CGACCGAGAGAATCTCGAAACGATTTTCAATCCTTTCTACACTACCAAGTCGATCAGCCGCTCCATTGTTGAGAATCACGGTGGCCGGTTATGGGCGACAGCCAATGAGGAGCCTGGAGCAACGTTTCAGTTCACATTGCCGACCGGTGGCGGGAATCAGCATGATTGAGGCTGTAACAAGATGAGGCCGCCGTGATGGAGCTTTCAGAATACATGCTCGAGACGCTTCGTAAGGATGGGGAGTTCATTCTTTATCGGGGCTAACAGTTGGCCTTATTAGAATAGCCGACAACAGTGTAAACCTCTGTCTTTAGCGTTAGAACCTGGAGCAATTATGATGCTGCCTACGGAGCAAGTGGGAAGTATTCCGAGACCGGCTGCACTGATCCAAGGAGTCCAAGGCTACCAACTCGGGCGCATCTCACAACCAGAACTGGACGCGCTTTACGATACAACAGCAACACGTGCGCAGCGCCTCGGAATACCGAGCGTCGAGTTGTCCATGAAGGTATCTTTGAAAATGGAGATGAGGAGTGAGACAACTGTTTACCGTCCTCTCTGGGTTGACAATAGCCATTGCGTACATTCCCTTTATCAGGGGGACAATCCAGGGGTGGGTAGTTCCAAACCGTGCCTCCTGGATTGTCTGGTTCGTTCAAGATGTGCTGATCGCCTCAAGCGCAATAATGGCTGGAGTCGGTCCAGCGGCTGTGATGCCTGTCATCTGGGGACTCGGTGCAACAATGATGCTGATTCTCTCACTGACGAAAGGCACTCGCGGCGCGTTTACTGGTCTTGAGAAGGCTTGCCTGGTTCTCAGCGGATTGGGCATCCTCCTGTGGGCTACGACTGGCGCTCCGCGTTTAACTCTCGTGGCGAGCGTGAGCGCTCTCTGTATCGGCGGGGTTCCCACTGTTGTCAAAGCTTGGATAAAGCCCTGGACTGAGACGATGAGTGGCTGGTTGCTGATGATTCTGGGAACTGTCTTCAGTTCTCTGGCAATTCAGAGGTGGACGTTTGACTCTGGATTTCTCCCAGTAGTAATTGGACTGTTCCAGTTGTCCGTAGCACTACCGCTGGTGCTGTACACACTCAACGGCTCTGTCAGAACCGAAGAGGCAAAACGTTAACCCCACACAGCGAGGCGCACGGGGGGCGGCTGTGACCGGCGGCGAATAGCGGATACGGGGCGACCTTTCAATTCACCTTGCCCGCCCATGACGGAAATGAGCATGACGGAGGCTATAACTAAATGAAGATGAGGCCACCGTGATAGAGCTTTCAGAATACACGCTCGAGACGCTTCGTAAGGATGGGGAGTTCATCCTTTATCGGGGCCAGCACCAGCGCCAAACCGACGCGAGTCCTCCGTCTATTCTCGTGATGACACCGGTCTCGGAACGGCCCGCACTGGGAAGCCTCAGGAGAATGGAGCACGAATACTCCTTAAGGGCCGAGCTCGATCCCGGGTGGGCAGTTCGGCCTCTTGCGCTCGCACCGCACAAGGGGCGGACGATGCTCGTACTCACCGACCCTGGCGGCGAGCCCCTGGATCGACTGCTTGGAAGACCGATGGAATTGACACAGTTTTTGCGCCCGGCCGTCGGCGTGTCAGCTGCGCTCGGCCAGCTGCATGGGTGCGGCCTCGTCCACAAGGACGTCAAGCCGGCCAATATCCTGGTGAACCGCGCGAGCGGAGAAGCACGGCTCACCGGGTTTGGCATCGCCTCACGCCTGCCGCGCGAGCGGCAGGCGCCAGCGCCTCCCGAGTCCATCGCCGGGACACTCGCCTACATGGCACCCGAACAGACCGGACGGATGAATCGCTCGATCGATTCCCGCAGCGACCTCTACTCGCTTGGCGTCACGCTCTACCAGATGCTCACGGGCTCACTGCCGTTCACCGCGTCCGATCCCATGGAGTGGGTCCACTGCCATATCGCCAGAAAGCCGGTGCCGCCAAGCGAGCGGTTGGAGAAGATCCCGGCCCCGGTCTCGCATATCATCATGAAGCTGCTCGCGAAGACCGCCGAGGAGCGTTACCAGACTGCCGCCGGCGTCGAGAGTGATCTTCGGCGCTGTCTTGCCGAATGGGAGCTGCAGGGGCGCATCGACCCATTTGCACTTGGTGAACACGACACGCCAGACCGGCTATTGATCCCCGAGAAGCTGTACGGGAGAGCGCGCGAGGTCGATACCTTGCGCGCCTCCTTCGACCGCATCGTCAAGAGCGGCGCCCCGGAGCTGGTGTTGGTCTCCGGCTATTCCGGCATCGGCAAGTCCTCCGTGGTCAATGAGCTGCACAAGATGCTCGTGCCGCCGCGCGGCCTTTTTGCATCAGGCAAGTTCGATCAGTACAAGCGCGACATCCCGTATTCGACGCTCGCCCAGGCTTTTCAGAGCCTTGTGCGACCTCTTCTCGGTAAAAGCGACGCCGAGCTGGCGAGCTGGCGCGACGCCCTGCATGAGGCGCTAGGTCCGAACGGGCGGCTCATGGTCGACGTCGTCCCCGAACTGAAGCTCATCGTCGGTGAACAGCCACCGGTCCCGGAGCTTCCGCCGCAGCAGGCACAAAGCCGTTTTCAGGTCGTGTTCCGGCGCTTCATCGGCATCTTCGCCCGCCCGGAACATCCGCTGGCGCTGTTCCTCGACGATTTGCAGTGGCTCGACGCCGCGACGCTCGACTTGCTCGAGGATCTGTTGACCCGGTCGGATCTGCAGCACCTGATGCTGATCGGCGCCTATCGGGACAACGAGGTCGATGCCGCTCATCCGCTGACGCGCAAGCTTGAGGCGATCAAGAACGCCGGCGGAAAGGTGGAGGAGATCACACTTGCGCCCCTCGCCCGTGAACACCTCGGGCAGTTGATTGCGGATGCGCTTCGCTGCGAGTCGGAACGCGCCGCGCCGCTCGCGCAACTGGTGCACGAAAAAACGGGCGGCAATCC
>DATHIJ010000614.1:0-7945 GCA_035489975.1 Propionibacteriaceae bacterium
TCCCCTTGTGTCATCACTTTCCTCGCTGTTGAGCGCCCGGATAGAGGCTGTCGCCGGGATTGACCCGGAGCTCCGTCCTGCCACAAAGCCACAGTTCGGCCATTACCAGTCGAACGTGGCGCTGCGTTTGGCCAACAGCGAACGCAAATCACCCCGCGAGGTCGCTGCAGACATCGTCGCCAGATTGCAAATTGCCGATCTGTGCGAGGCCCCTGAAATCGCTGGTCCCGGATTCATCAACTTCCGACTGCGAACTGAGGTACTGACTCAGGCTGTGACCGACCAGCTGGCCGACCCGTATGTAGGCGTGTCACAGGTTTCGAACCCTCAGGTTGTGGTGATCGACTACTCGGCTCCCAACGTGGCGAAACAGATGCATGTCGGGCACTTGCGCGCGACAGTGATCGGTGACTGCCTGCGACGCGTTGTCGCCGGCGTTGGCCACCACGTAATTGCGCAGAACCATATTGGCGATTGGGGCACCCAATTCGGGATGCTGGTTGAGCACATCCTCGACGAAGGCATCGACGCTTCGAGCCTGACGCTGCCGGAAGCCGACGAGCTCTACGCCCGAGCCAGTGCGCGCTTCCGTGCGGACGAGGAGTTCGCCAATCGCGCCCGGCGTCGTGTTGTCGATCTTCAGGCCGGCGATGAGGTAACGCGCGAAATCTGGTACCAGTTGATCAACATCTCGCTCGTCGGCTTCAATGCGGCGTATCGGCGGTTGGGCGTGCTGCTCACCGATGATGATCTTGCTGGGGAATCGACATACAACGACGAGCTCGCATCGCTGGTCGCCGGTCTGGAGCGCGACGGTACAGCAGTAATCGACGATGGGGCGCTGTGCGTCTTTGTCGACGGCTTCGCGGCTCCCATGATCCTACGCAAGCGCGATGGCGGTTTCGGCTATGCGGCAACGGATCTGGCAGCGATCCGACACCGGGTACGCGACCTGCACGCCAACCGGATCGTCTACGTTGTCGACGCGCGGCAATCTGATCATCTCGACCTGGTGTTTGCGGTGGCACGTAAGGCGGGCTTCCTGCCGGCCGACGTGATCACCGAACATGTTGCCTTCGGTACGGTCCTGGGCACCGATGGCAAGCCGTTCAAGACCCGCGAGGGCACAGCGGTCAATCTCAATACATTGCTCGACGCCGCTGAGGAGCAGGCAGCGCCGCCGGTCGCGCTCGCCGCGATCAAGTACGCCGACCTATCTACTGGGCTGAACAAGGACTATGTCTTCGACGTCAGTCGCATGGTGCAAACCACGGGCAACACTGGGCCTTATTTGCAATATGCGCACGCCCGAGTGACCCAGGTCCTGAGGAAGGGTGCCGCCCGCGGCTATGGCGAGCAGTCGAAGGTGCTGGTGCTCGAGGAGCCGGCAGAGCAGACACTGGCACTGCTGCTCATCCGGTTCGGTGACATCGTGGACGAGGTGGCAAGGACTCTTCAGCCGCACAGGTTGTGCAACTACCTCTATGAGCTGTCTGGTGCGTTGGCAATCTTCTACGAGCAATGTCCGGTACTGCAGTCCTCAGGTGCGGTACGGGATTCGCGGCTAGCGCTCTGCCTGGCCACCAAACGGGTGCTGGCCGACGGGCTCACCATGCTGGGAATCGAACCCTTGGAGCGGATGTAACCCCAGTCGCGTACGCGGCGCCTCCGGATGAAAACTGGGTTAACCCACTTTGCAGTCGCCTTACACACGTTGCAACGTGTGCAAAGCGCCAGAAGAGTGGGTTAACCCAGTTTTCTGACAGGGAGCGAGGGCTTTACTACCTGAGCTGGTCAGGGTTGATCTGGCGGTCAGCCGCTAGCCAGGCAGCGCCGACAATGCCAGCAGTGTTCAGCAGCTTGGCTGGCACGACCTCGGCATTGAGTTTGAGCTTGGGGATGAATTTGTCAGAGTTCTTGCTGACGCCACCGCCGATCACGATCAGGTCTGGCCACAGCAGGGCCTCCAGTCGCTCGTAATAGCGCTGGAGTCGGGGGACATATTCGCTAAAAGAAAGGCCCTCCCGCTCCCTCGCACTGGCGGCGGCGCGCGTCTCGGCGTCATGGCCGTCGATCTCCAGGTGGCCGAGCTCGGAGTTGGGGATCAGCACGCCGCGGTAGACAATCGCACTGCCGATGCCGGTGCCGAGCGTGGTCATGATCACCAGACCGGGATGGCCCTTTGCCGCTCCATAGTGCACTTCGGCGATGCCGGCCGCGTCAGCGTCGTTGACCAGCAGAATCTCGCGATCAAGCTGATCCTCGAAAATCTTCTCGGCATCTGCGTCGATCCACGATTTGTCGATGTTCGCGGCCGAGCGGGTCTTACCGTGGGTCACTACAGCAGGGATGGTGACACCGATGGGGCCGTCACCGATGATGCCGACAAACTCAGCCACGATTTCGGCGACGACCGCTGCCACGTTCTTCGGTGTCGACTTCTGAGGCGTGGTGATGCGAAGTCGCTTCGTCGTGAATTCGCCAGTCGCGAGGTCGACGGGCGCTCCTTTGATGCCGCTGCCGCCGATGTCGATGCCGAGCACAGGCGCGCTTCGTACCGTTTCTTGGCTCATGCCCGCGAGCCTAGCGATATTGGGCCTTTGGGGGGAGAGCCTGATTTCGGCACACCGTCACTGAGCTCCGCCAGAGCTGCCCAGCTGGCGGAGACACCAGGAATACAGCGTGGGGTCGAAGGCGTACGCGTTGGAGAAGTAAAAGCCGTAGAAGCGTCGGTACACATCGATCCATCGGACAATCTCAGGCCCGTGCCGTTCCACGGCGACCGCCTCCAGCCAGGCCGCATCTGCGGCTGCGTCGGCATACGGCTCGAGCTCGAGGAAGATCAATGCGCCAGCGACGTCCATCAAGGGGTCGGCATGCACCGTGTGGGGGCTGAAGTCCGCGATTCCGGTGACAACCGGTCCCTCCGGGCCTTGGCTGAGGTACGCGTTGGGCGGACAGACGTCGCCGTGCACGACCGCTGGTGCGACGGACCGCTGCGCCAAGGCAGCATGCAGCTGGTTCCAAACCTCGGCAACGTGGGGCACGTCGCGTTCCAACTGATCTCGACTGCTTTGTGTCGGTCCGGTGAGCATATTGGAGAGCAGCTCAACAAGAGTGCCGAATTGCTGCGGCGCGCCATCGCCGACCAGCCGCGCGAATCCGGGCACCGGACTCCGCAGGTGTTGCAGCCGCTCCGTCGCATCGAGGAAGGTGATCAACGCCGCCCGGCGTTGGGTCATGTCGGCATGCTGCAGCCAACCCGAGAAGTTACGACCCGAGAACCGGCGATCCACAGTGAAGAACCGCCCGTTGAGCTCGCCCAGTTCGATGATCAGTGGCAGCTCCAAGCCGATGTCGCTGTCACTCCAACTCTGATAGAGGGCCTGCAGCTGAGCAGCCGTCTGGCGTGGCGCCTCGTGCCGGTCTCGGTAGAGCCGCAGTACCCGATCATGATCAATCGCGAACACCTCGCTCTCGCCGCCCGATCCGAGTGGCTGATCACGGCCGATACCGAACGCCGCTAGCAGCTCGGCTTCACCTCGATGATCGTCAGTCCGCGCTACGTCGACCCTTCGCTGCTGCCGCTCGGCGGCTCGTGCGGCCCGAGCCCGATCCAGCTGGCTCAGCGCCAACTCTCGCGCGGCCCGCTCATCAAGCTGGTGGGCCACCGCGTTCACCGGTCCACGTGGAGTGTGGACATGGACATCGGCCAGCCGAAGCCTTCGTTGCACCGGCCCCTGCTCAATACGCACAGACTGTGTCTTGGCATGCGGTATCACGTCACGTGAGTGAGTGAGCCAGCCGTGCTCGGTGATCAAAGTGCGATCGTCCCAGCCGTAGCGGAGGGTCCAGAAATCGAACCATCGTAGCCAGCGCGCTCGTCTCGGAGCGGGGTGCAACTCGATGGCGTCAAGATCGAAACCCGGGAGCGCACGTCCCACAGCAAGCTCAACTTCAGCAAGATCGGCGACTGGGAGCAACACGCTCGAGGCGTTCGATTCGTTGTTATCGCTGTCGTCGTGGCCGTAGCCGAGGATATCGACGTCGACCCGGTACCAGCCCAGCGGCTTCCAGAGCAGCGGCTGACTGGTCTTGACACCTTGGATGCGATCGATCGGCACCGACTGGCTTGTCAGATTGGTCAAACCGCGGGTAACCCGCAGCCCACGTGGCGACTCAGCCAAGGTGAAGTTGAACATGCCGATGACCCGCCGCCAAACCAATGTCAGCATGCCGATCAGCAATGGAATCAAGCCGCCCAGCGCGTACGGCATCGCCGCGAGCGCCGCGGTCACGACGAGGATGATGATCGTTATGGCTGCCGGTACCAACCATTCCGTCGACAACAGAAAGCTGACGATCAATCGCTGCGGTAAGACACGAACCAGCGACCGATCAGCGACCCCCAGATCGGTGAAGACGCTCGCCGCGGCTTGTTGATCAAGATCGCGGATGCTGGCCTGCTGTCCGTGGGCCCGGGTCAGCAAATAGTCGCGGAGTCGAGAGGCTTTGCCCCGGCTCAGGTAGCGGAGCTTGGTGGTGCTGTTCCCGGCGTCAAGGCGCAGCTCGGCAAGCCCGACGATTCGAGCAGCCAACGGCTGGACGATATCAACCGACTGGACCCGCTCGAACGGAATCTTGGTCGACTTCTTGAAGATCGCTCCGGATTCGATGCGCAGTTCTTCGTCATCGATGACGAATCGGGTGAAGTACCAGGTAATGAAACCGGCAATCGCAGCCAGCAGCACAACGACGGCGAGCACGAGCAACAACCAGGTCAGACCGCCAGCGCCGAATTGATTTTCACCCGCGCCGCCCGGGACGATCTCCCGGCCCCAGCCGATAGCGATCGCAACCAGGATCAACCAACCACGGACCAAAGGCGTGAGGGGATGCGGTCGCTCTGTCTGCTTGATCGGTGTCGCAGTCGGATCCGGCGGGTTCGGTGAAGCGGTGATCATTGGCTCAGCGGGCGAGGTGTGCTGAGGCGGCTGCGAGGCGGTCATAGTCCTGAGGCGTGAGCTTCGCCGAGCTCGGTCAGTCGGTCTCGCAGCCGCGTTGCCTCCTCCGGTGTGAGGCCCGGGATGCGAGCACCGGTCTCTGGGCTGGCTGTCTTCAAGGTGACCGTGGCAAGCGCGAAAGCGCGTTCCAAGGGACCAGATTCAACCTCGACCAACTGCATTCGGCCGTACGGCACCGCGATGAGGCTTCGAAACATCACGCCGTGGGTGATGTAGAGATCGTCCTCTCGTTCCACGTAGCCCCAGGAGCGCCAGCTCCGAGTGACGAAGGTGAGCCGGATGATCACGATGACCAACGCAACCGCCCAGATCAGACCCGAAATCCACCACTTGCCTGAGACGACTCCCACGATCACCGCGGGAATCGTGAAGATGATGGGCGGAACGATCAGGGTGGTCAGTATTTGCATCGAGCGGTATTGCGGCGACAGCCGCTTCCACTCGTACGCCGGCGGCGCGAACAGTTCTTCCATAACAGGTTCAGGCTACGTGCCGACTTGGCATCGGCTACCGAGCCGCACAGAGGAACGGCAACTGCTCTTCATTTCCTCCGCTTGCTCGGCTTCGGGCCACGTACCGATACTCCGCCGAACAGCGACACGCCCTTGATCACCAGGGTCGGTGCGCCTGGCGCTGGGTCGCCAACATCCCTGACATCGGTACCGCCGAAGATTCCGGCGGTCTGGTCGCGCACCTCGATACCTTCCGGAACCTTGATGTCCAGACCGCCAAAGCACCAAAGTCCCGAGATTTCCACCACCGGTGCTTCAAAGATCGCATTGCGAAGATCAAGGTCGACGCCGCCGAACAGAGCCAGCGCCTGGGTGTGTTTCCGCACCCGCCACTTGCCGCTTCGGGTGACGCCCCCGAAGATCGCGATCATCTTGTCTGTTTCAGGACTCTGACCGGTGGTATCGATGGTGAAGCGGTTCGTCGGGTGCGGAGTAGCAAGGGGACTCGGCGTACCGATGACGACAAGGTCGCGCGTGATGGGAATCAGATCATCGAAGGTCTTGGCTGCCATCAGTTGGCCGACCCGCTCCTCGTGCTCCTCAATGGTCAGCCGGCCCTCGGCGTACGCGGTGCTGAGCAGGTTGGCCACCTGGTCGCGGTCGGCGTCGGAGGCACGGAGGTTGCCACCAGCAATCGGGCCGACATTCCTGGGTTCAGGGACGTACTCAGTCATCACCCCAAGCTAGTCCGGAGGCACACAGACCGCGGAAAGACAGTTGGGGCTTTCCGGGCCAGCTCCGGTGAATTCAGGGAGTTCCCTGACGTTGAGTTAGCCCGCTGGCTCTCCCGGGGGAATGCCGAACGCCGATGTCGAAGACGTTGCCTTCGGGATCGGTCAAGGTCGTCCATCTCGTCCCGAACTCGTCAAATTCAGCGATCTTGATGGCACCGAGAGCGACCGCGCGCTCGACTTCGGCTGGGAGGTCAGTCGCGACAAGGTCAAGGTGCATCCGATTCTTGCCCTGGCGCGGTTCGGGCACCGCCAGGAACATCAGCGCGGGAAAGGTGCGGTCGTCCGAGGCTGGGATCAGTGCGAAGAACTGGTTGGCGCCGTCGTTGATCGGGCGGTCGAGCAGGGCCGACCAGAAGGCGGCGATCTCGTCCGCGCGTTGGGAATCGATGACAACCTGGCCAAATCCAATAGTCACGATGGTGTTCCTTTCTCGACTGGGACTTAGCTTGCCGAAGTGCACCTGCTCCGTGGCGATGACCTGGCAAACCTGTGTTGGGACCGCCGATAACATCGGAGGACCACCTGAGGCGCCGCTACAGGAAGGTACGCCATGGACGAGTCGGTCCTGCGCCAGAAGCTGGAGCGCTTCTTTGAGTACGCGGGCGCCGACGTCGACCGTGCCGAGGAGCTCTATCACGAGGACGCCGTGTTGGAGTTTCCGCAGAGCGGTGAGCGCTTCGAGGGCCGCGCCAGATTCACTGAGTGGCGCAGCAAGTACCCAATCGAGCGAGCCGACATGCACTACTGGATCCGCCGGGTGACTGTCCGAGAGGACTTCACCGTGGTCGAGATGTCGGCGAGTTATGACCGCGGTGCGACCTGGGCACATGGCGTGCAACTGCTGGACTGGCGCGGCGACAAGGTGGCCCGGGAGCGGATCAGCGTCGCTGACGCCTGGGACGTGCCGGAGTGGCGAGCACCATGGCGCTCGCCGACCCCTGCCGAGTGAGTTCCTGCAAGCGTGGCGACCTCGCCGCACCGCCGCGTCGCAGCGATCGGTTGCTGGCAGTGGTCGACGTGTTGTCCGGATCGACGTGGTGTTGTCCGTTGCATGTGGCGCGCCCTTAACCGCCGGTGAGTGTCAGCGCATAGCCATATATTGAATGTGTGTTCGAAAATGATCTGGTGGGGTTGGATGGCGCCGGCACGCTCGCCGCCGCTGAGGCCAACGAAACCACCCTGATCACCGCCGAGGTCCGCCGGTTGCAGATCGCGGCGCATTGGGCTGACCTGCATCCCGGCGAGGCGGTCGTGGAGAGTCGGCTGCCCGGCACCGAACACCCGGTCAGGCTGGGCGGGGACGGCACCCCAACCGTCGGCGGTTTCGCTGCTGCTGAGCTGGGTTGTGTGCTGCGGATGTCCGACGGAGCCGCCGCCCGAATGATCGGCGATGCATTGGATTTGCGGCATCGGCTGCCGTTGATCTGGGCGGCCGCCCGAACTGGGCAGGTGCCGGCCTACCAGGCCCGCATGATCGCCAAGGCCACCCGCCATCTCACGCTCGAACAGACCGCAGCGGTTGATGCGCGGATAGCCGCTTCACTTGGTGCGCTGCCCTGGGGCCGGGTGCAGACCCTGTTAGACGCAGCCATCGTTGAGGCTGACCCGGACGGTGCCGAACAGCGCGCCGCCGACGCCGCCAAAGAGCGGTTCGTGCGGCTCGGCCGCACCTCTG
>DATHIJ010000615.1:0-3115 GCA_035489975.1 Propionibacteriaceae bacterium
TGCGAGGTGGGTGCCATGCGGATAGGAGTAGACCTCAGGGTCGAAGGACGCCGTAGAATCCAAGTTCGGCTCGATTCCCTCCGGCCAGGCGTGCGCTTGGAGGGCGGCGAAGGCAATCTCAGCCAGCGACTTGCCCGTATCAGTGCCCTTGACCCAGAAGTGGCCGCCTCTGAACTCAAGATCATCCTCGCTTGCCTCCAACATGTGCGCTGCGATGGGCTTGGCCTTTTCGATCACCTTGTCGGCGGCCTTGAGCACTGCGGTCACGCCGACGACAAGTGATCGGGAGCCGTAGGTGTCGAGGCCACGCTGAGCAACCTGGGTGTCGCCATGCAGCACCTCCACATCCTCGAAAGCCACCCCCAACTTGTCGGCCACGATTTGGCTCCAGGCTGTCTCGTGTCCTTGTCCGTGAGGGCTCGTTCCGACAACGACCTCGACCGAGCCAAGTGGGAGCATCCGCACCTCAGCGTGTTCCCAGCCGCCGGCGATGTAGTTCAGGCTCCCGAGGATGCGTGACGGGGCTAGCCCACATTGCTCGGTGTATGTCGAGATGCCGATCCCGAGCTGTACTGGGTCTTTACGGGCACGGCGTTCGGCCTGTTCAGCCCGCAGCCCGTCGTAGTCCAACAGCTCCTTGGCCCTTGCGGTGGCTGCCTCATAGTTGCCGGAGTCGTATTCGAATCCGGCTACGGTGGTGAAGGGAAACTCCTCGGCGGTGATCCAGTTCTTGGCCCGCAGCTCCAAGGGATCCATGTCCAGCTCGACTGCAAGATCATCCATGAGCCGCTCGATGGCAAACGTCGCCTCGGGGCGGCCGGCCCCGCGATAGGCATCAGTGCGGACCATGTTGGTCAAGATGTTTTTGACCTCGAAGCGGTAGGCGGCGAACTTGTAGATCGCGTTGTACATGTACGCGCCGAGGATGGGAATGGCCGGGCCCACCAGACCCATGTATGCGCCCATATTGGCAAGTAGGTCGACGTGCAGTGCGGTGACCTTGCCCTCCTTGGTCGCAGCGAGCGTCAACCGTTGCACCTGATCCCGGCCATGGTGGGCACCCTGCAGCGACTCGCTGCGGGTTTCGGTGTACTTGACTGGCTTGCCCAGCTTCTTGGCCACCGTAAAAGTAATGAACTCTTCGGGCGTGACCTCCAACTTGCCGCCGAAGCCGCCGCCGACATCCGGTGCAATCACCCTGATCTTGTGTTCAGGGGTGCTTGTCGCAATTGCAGTGAAGACGCGCAGAAAGTGTGGCACCTGCGTCGATGACCAGAAGACGATCTGGTCACCGGTCGGGTCGACCAGGAAGGAACGCGGTTCCATGAAGGCCGGAATCAACCGCTGCTGCCGGAAGGTCCGCTCCAGCACGATGCCGTCCTGGCGAGCTTTTTCGATCTCAGCCTTGACATCGGCACCGGTGCCCGCCTCGGCTGAGTCGAAGATCCAATGGGTCGACACATTCGTCTCCCAGTCGGGATGGACGTAGGGAGGCCCAGCTGCGGCAGCCGCGAGATCGAGGACAACCTGCTCATCTTCGTACTCGACATCGACCAGCTCCGTCGCGTCGCGGGCCGCTTGAGCGCTACGGGCCACGACCACCGCCACAATTTCGCCCGCGAAGTTGACTTCCTCCCTCGCGACCGGGTAGTACTCCGGGACCTTGTCCTCGGGCGAGAGCGGCCAGCCACACGGCATGGGGCCCACATCGTCGGCAAGATCAAGTCCCGTGAAGACCGCGATAACACCGGGTGCAGCCTTCGCCTGGGCCGCGTCGATCGATGTGATCTTCGCGTGCGCGATGGGGCTGCGCACCATGCCGAGGAACAGCATTCCCGGGACGGTGAGATTGTCGGTGAATCGAGTCCGACCGGTGATCAGCCGCTGATCCTCTTTGCGGAGTCGCGGCCGGCCAACCTCGAGCGTGGTCTCGGGAGACTCTTCTGTGATGGTCATCGGACGCTCCCCGCTGCCTGGCGTACGGCCTTCACGATGTTCTGGTAGCCGGTGCACCGGCAAAGGTTGCCCTCGAGCCCATCGCGAATCTCTTGGTCCGACGGGTCAGGATTTTCGTTCAGTAGTGATGCGGCTTGCATGATCATTCCCGGGGTACAGAACCCGCATTGCAGCGCATGATTCTCGTGGAAGGCCTGCTGCACCGGATGCAGCTCCCCGTCGCTGGCAAGGCCCTCGATAGTGGTCACCTCGCATCCGTCGGCCTGGACGGCGAGCACCGTGCACGACTTCACACTCAGCCCGTTGAGGTGGACGGTACAGCTACCGCAGTTGGTCGTGTCACATCCGACCAGCGTGCCGATCTTGCCTAGCTCGTATCGGAGATACTGCACCAGCAGTGCTCGCGGCTCGACGTCATCTGTATAGGTGACTCCGTCGACAGCTAGTGAAATTCGCATACGCCACTCCCCTTCGGATGACTGTCGCCCCCGGAGCGCGTGGATGCGCGGCTGGCTGGCGACGGTGCCGGCCTAGGGTCTTAATCTAACTCTCCGAAATGATCATGGAAACTCTGGGGTGAAGCCGGAGTGCAGTGGCAAGATCGACAGAATCTCGACATGGACTATTTCCCTGATTTCGCATCATGAGCAGTCGATAACTGCGGTTCTGATGCCATTGAGAGCTGCCAGTGATGCGTTTTCAGGGCAGCTCGAGAAGCCACGGCAGGCGTTTCAGGATGCTGCGTGGTGGATGCGACCGCCGAGCTCTGCGAGCCGGCCGCCCTGACCACCCCAGCGTTGGCCAATGATCTCGGCCGCGATCGAGACGGCGGTTTCCTCCGGTGTGCGTGCGCCGAGATCAAGACCGATCGGGCTTGACAGTTTTCCTATCTCATCATCAGTGAGCCCTGCTTCGCGCAGCCGCTGGAGACGCTCCTCATGGGTCTTACGTGAACCCATGGCGCCGATATAGCCGACGTGCGGTAGCCGAAGCGCAATCTCTAACACCGGTACATCGAACTTTGGGTCGTGGGTGAGCACACAAATGACTGTGCGGGAATCGATTCGGCCGGCGTCGACCTCGGCTGCCAAATAGCGGTGAGGCCAGTCGACGATCACTTCGTCAGTGTCGGGGAACCGGGTCCGGGTCGCGAACACGG
>DATHIJ010000616.1:0-5068 GCA_035489975.1 Propionibacteriaceae bacterium
CTGATACGCGCGGCCAAAGAGGCTGCAGCCATCCGGACCGCGCGCAAGAGCGAAGGTTCGCTGCGGATCAAGGTGAATCCGGTGGACTTGGGCTGAGCACCAGTAAGGATGGTCCGATGCGCGTACACCTGATCGACGGAACGTACGAGCTGTTCCGGCAGCACTTCGGCTACGCCAAGCGGCAGAAGCGGCCGACCCCGTACGACGCAACGGTCGGTGTGCTGAGCTCCACCTTGCAGCTGCTGCAGGACGGCGCCACCCACGTGGCAGTCGCCAGCGACCACGTCATCGAGAGCTTCCGCAACGACCTGTGGCCGGGTTACAAGACCAGCGCGGGAATGGACCCTGTATTGCTGGCGCAGCTGCCGATCATGGAGGACGCCCTCGACGCGATGGGCGTCACCGTGTGGGCCATGGTCGAGTATGAGGCCGACGACGCCATGGCTGCCGCAGCCCTGGTGGCTGGCGAAGACGAGCGAGTGACTCAGGTCGTTATCGTCACTCCGGACAAGGACCTCGGCCAATGCGTGCGCGGGACCCGGATTGTGCAGTACGACCGGCGCAATGACACCTGGATCGACGAAGCCGGCGTGCTCGCCAAGTTCGGCGTGGCGCCAGCCTCGGTGCCGCACTGGCTGGCCTTGGTCGGAGACAGCGCCGATGGCTACCCGGGAATCCCAGGGTGGGGAGCTAAGACGGCGTCTGCGGTGTTGGCTCGCTACGGCGCCGTCGATTCGATTCCCGACGACGTCGCTGAGTGGGACGTGCGCGGGGTTCGCAGTCCGGCGAGGCTCGCGGCGGCCCTCCGCGAGGCGCGTCAAATGGCGCGGCTGTTCGTCCGCTTGGCGACCGTTGTGACTGACATCGACGTCGGTGCTGTGGATGACTGGGAGTGGCATGGAGCGACTGAGCGGTTCGAGGAGGTTGCGGAACGCATCGGAGCGCCAAACCTGTCTAAACGCGCCGCCGGTATTTCACTATCGTGACGGCCGTCAGGAAAGTGATACGGTCGAAGGCATGAGCGTGCGTGAAGGGTTCCGGCCCATCGACGCGGGAGTGCATACCGACTTCGGTGAAGCGATGAGCTACGCCGACTACCTGGACCTGGGTACGCTGCTGGCCGCGCAGCACCCCAGGAGCGAGCCACCGCATCACGATGAGTTGCTGTTCATCGTGCAGCACCAGACCACGGAGTTGTGGCTCAAGCTGATCCTGCACGAGCTGCGCGCCGTACGTGACTACCTCGATGCCAACTTGGTGCACCAAGCGCTGAAGTGCCTGGCCCGCGTCAAGCACATCCAACGCACCCTGACCGAGCAGTGGTCGGTGCTGGCTACCCTGACCCCGAGCGAATACGCAGAGTTTCGCGGAACGCTCGGCACCGCATCCGGCTTCCAGTCAGCGCAGTACCGCGCGGTCGAGTTCATCCTGGGCAACAAGAACGAGCACATGCTCAAGGTTTTCGCGTCCGATGAGGTAGCGTCCGCGATGCTGGCGGAGTTGTTGGATCAGCCGTCTGTCTACGACGCTTTCCTGCGTTTTCTTGCCCGCCGGGGGCTGGACATCCCCGATGAGGTGCTGCAGCGTGACGTGCGGCGACCGTGGGTCATACAACCTGCGTTGATTCCGGTCTTCCAATCGATCTACGGCGCCGTCGACCGCGCCTTCGACCTCTACGAGGCATGCGAGTGTCTGGTTGATCTGGAGGACAACTTCCAGTTCTGGCGATTCCGTCACCTGCGAACCGTGCAGCGCACCATCGGCTTCAAGGCCGGCACCGGCGGCTCATCCGGGGTGCGCTTTCTGCAGAAGGCGCTGGACCTGACCTTCTTCCCTGAGCTCTATGCGGTACGGACCAAGATCGGCAACTAGTGCCAACGGCCATTCGGTTTGCTGTTGACGATCTATGGATCGGCCAGCGACTCGGACCGACTCTCCTCGAGCAGGTCGACGATGAGCTGCGGCCGGTGGGGTTCGGTCGCGCGACTGTGCAGCGGGCTCGGGCACCGAAGCTTCCTGGTGCGCTCATGCCTGGCGTGGTCGACCGGCATGTCCACCTTGGTCTGGTGGACGGCGCCGCCTTGGCGAACACCGCAGTAGTTGAGGTCCACGACCTTGGCTGGGTGCCGCGCATCGCACGCGGCTGGAAGATCGATCCACCCACGGGTGGTCTGGTCAGGATTGCCGGACCGTTCCTGACCGCCGTCGGCGGATACCCGTCCGATCGGACCTGGGCTCCATTGGGTTCTGTCCGTGAACTGGTTGGGCCTGCGGACGGCGTACGCGCGGTCGACGAGGCTGCCGCGCATGGACACGACTTGATCAAACTGGTGCTGCACAGCGGTGGTCCGCTGCCCGATGACGCGACGCTGGTTGCGGTGGTCCGTGCCGCACACCGGCGTCACCTGCCAGTGGGGGTCCATGCCGAGGGTGAGGGTCAGGCTCGCCGTGCCTTCGAGGCCGGTGCCGACATCCTCGTCCATGCGCCGTGGACTGAGTCGATACGTGACGATCTACTTCGCGCCATGGCGGGCTCAATGCGGTGGACGTCCACGTTTGCGATTCACGCCGACGCAGACCGCGGAAGAGCGCTGGACAACGCACGGCGGTTCATTCGGCTTGGAGGGCGGCTCGATTACGGCACCGACATGGGCAATGACATGTACGCGGGCCCAATTCCGGTTGGGCCGAGACCGGAAGAGATCACCGCGCTCGGGCTAGCGGGCCTGACTGGTGATTCACTGCTCGAGTCACTGACCGGTTCACCACGACACCGGCTGCTAGCTGCGGCCACCGTCTACGCGCCGCTGCCGCTGCCGTACGGCGCTGCCGAGGTCGCGGTCTGGATGGAGCAGGCGCACCCGCTGCTGCACGCACTGAACGAAGGTGACCCATGACCGAGGGACTGAGCATGACCGAAAGACTGACTGGGCCAGAACGCCTGAACCGCCGCCCGAACGGCGCAGATGATCTTGCAGGAGAAGCCGCCGCGCTCGATGCAGCCGACCCGTTGGCCGACTTCCGCGACGAGTTCATCGGCGCAGACGATCCCAAGATCATTGCCTACCTCGATGGCAACTCTCTGGGTCGTCCGCTGCGGGCTACACGTGAACGGATCAGCCACTTTGTCACCGAGATCTGGGGCAGACGGCTCATCCGTGCCTGGGACGAGGGCTGGATGGACGATCCGCTACGCATCGGTGACCAGCTCGGTCGCGTGGTGCTAGGCGCGGCGCCCGGCCAGACCGTAGTCGGGGATTCAACCAGCGTGATGCTCTACAAGTGGATTCGGGCCGCGCTGGCGAGCCAGGCCGGCCGGGACGAGATCATCGTCGACGTCGGCAACTTTCCGACCGACCGCTTTGTTGTCGAGGGGATCGCCACCGAGCTGGGGATGCGCCTGAGATGGCTTGAGGCGGACCCGAGGGCCGGCGTCACAGTCGACCAGATAACTGAGGTGATCGGGTCAAGGACCGCCCTCATCCTGCTGAGCGACGTGGCGTATCGATCCGGATATCTGGCCGACGTTGCGGCAATCAACGCAATGGCTCACGATCATGAGGCGCTCGTGCTGTGGGATGTGTGTCATTCGGCGGGAGTGATCCCGCGGCAGTTCGACGACTGGCGGGTCGACCTGGCCGTCGGCTGCACCTACAAGTACCTCAATGGCGGCCCTGGGTCACCTGCCTTTGGTTATGTGCATGCCGATCTTCAGAAGCAACTTCGGCAGCCGATCCAGGGCTGGATGGGATCGGCCGAGCCGTTCGCGATGGCCGAGCATTACACGCCGTCTGACGGCATCCGGCGCTTTCTCAGCGGTACTCCGTCGATCATCGGGATGCTGGCCATGCAGGACATGTTGGCACTCATCGAACAAGCAGGGCTGGAGGCGATCCGGGCCAAGTCCGTCGCGCTGACGGAGTTCGCGATCCAGGTCTCCGAGGCGTTGCTCGGGCCGCTGGGCGTACAGGTTGGCTCGCCTCGCGACTCGGCGGTGCGCGGGAGTCACGTCACACTTGAGCATCCTGAGTTCCGTGCCGCCGCAGCACGGCTTTGGGCGCTGGGTGTCATTCCCGACTTCCGGCCGCCGGACGGACTCCGGATCGGCCTTTCGCCATTGAGCACTAGCTTTGGCGAGGTGTACCGCGGTCTCGTGGCCGTGCGGGAGGTGTTATGGCAACCAGCGAGTTGACCGCGCGGTACGCAACACGGCCTGCCGCGGTCCTCGACGATGCGGACTCGCGTCCCGGCAGTGCGACCTCACTGCTTCGGACGATCGTCGGTTGTTATCTGCGACGCCTTGGTGGCTGGATTGCTGCCGAGGACTTGATCGAGCTGATGGGCACTGTCGGGGTCAACCAGACCCGTACCAGGACAGCCATTCTCCGGGTGCGTGGCAAAGGGCTGCTTGGTCCCGAGGTACGGGAGGGCCGCGCCGGCTACGCGCTGCAACCAGCCGCTGTTCCGGCACTCGCCAGGGGCGATCGGCGCATCTACTCGTCGCGCCAGATGGACACCTCGGACCGCTGGTGCCTCATCTCGTACTCGATCCCGGAGAGCCAGCGCCAACTGCGGCATCAGCTACGGCGGCGGCTGTCGTGGATCGGCTGTGGCACCGTCACGGCCGCGCTGTGGATCTGCCCGGAGTACCTCACTATCGAGGTGGAACGGATCCTCAGTGATCTCGGCGTCCGCGCATCGGCTTCGATCTTCTTGGCCGACGAGACGCGGGTGGACGGTGGGCTCGAACGGGCCGTCGGGCGATGGTGGGATCTGGACGCTATTGCCGCCCGGCATCAGGCGTTCCTGTCCGCGTACGGGTCCGCGGCGGGGAAGGACTTGACGCCGCGGCAGGCGTTCGCGACCTGGATCGGGTGCCTGGACGCGTGGCGGGTCATTCCCTACCTCGATCCCCGGTTGCCCGCCGAGTGGCTGGCCGCCGATTGGCCTGGAAATCTGAGCATCCCACTTTTCGCCGAGCTTCGGGAACGGCTCGATGATCTCGGCGAGCGCCACGTGCGGCACGTGACGTCTAGGCGGCGCGAACCGTGAAGAGACCTAGGAGATA
>DATHIJ010000617.1:0-2770 GCA_035489975.1 Propionibacteriaceae bacterium
GACGATCTCGCTCAGGTGGTGCGTGAGCCGTATGTTCAAGATCGCTCCGAGAAGTGCGGTACCGATGGCGCCGCCCATCGAGCGGAAGAACGTCACCGATGCTGTGGCCACCCCCATGTTCCGCCGATCGACACTGTTCTGTACCGCGGTGACCACCACCTGCATGGTGAAGCCCAGGCCCGTGCCGAACGCGTACATGATCAACGCCACCACGTAATACGGGGTATCGACCTGGAGCCTCGAGAACGCGAGAAGTGCTAATCCCACCACCAGCGCACCAGTGATCGGCATCCATTTGTAGCGGCCAGTCCGCGCCATGATCTGACCGCCGCCGATCGAAGTCGTGAAGATGCCGACAACGAGCGGCAGTATGGCGAGGCCAGACTGGGTGGCGTTCAAACCTTTCACGGCTTGCAGGTAGATCGGCAGGAAGATCAGGCCGCCGAACATGCCGATACCCATCATCATCGCGAAGATGATGTTCGAGGTGAAGGTCCAATGCTTGAAGAGCTCCAGAGGGATGATCGGCTCCTTGGCTTTGGACTCGACCAGCACGAAGAGCGCTGCGAGCACGACCGCACCAACCAGGAGCCAGATGCCAATCGCAGAAGCCCAACCTTGATCTGGACCGGCCCAACTGAGATACAGCACCAGGCTGGTCACCGAGCCAACGATGGTCGCCGCGCCGAGGTAGTCGACCGACGCCTGGCGGCGTACGTGATGCAGCTTGAGAGCCAGTGAGGTGACAACCAGCGCAGCGACGCCGATCGGAATGTTGATGAAGAAGATCCACTCCCAGCCAAGGTTGTCTGTGAACCAACCGCCAAGCAACGGACCAGCCACGGACGAGACGCCGAACACAGCGCCGAAGAGCCCCTGGTACTTTCCCCTTTCGCGAGGGGGAATCACATCACCGATGACGGCAAGCGCAAGTGATATGAGGCCGCCGGCGCCAAGGCCCTGAACGGCTCGGCCGACGATCATGACGTTGATTCCCGAGACACCGAGGAAATCGGCGATCTCTGGAGCGAAGCCGCAGATCACCGAGCCGACCAAGAAAATGACAATCGCAGCTTGGAACATTGGCCGCCGACCGCGCAGATCCGAGATCTTGCCCCAGAGCGGAGTGGCCGCAGTTGCGGTCAGCAGGTACGCGGTGACCAGCCAGGAGAGTTTGTCGAGTCCGCCCAACTCGGAGGTGATCATGGGCAAGGCAACCGCAACAATGCTCTGGTCGAGGGCGGCCAGGAACATGCCTGCCATCAATCCGCCCATGACCACGAGAATCTGGCGATGGCTCAGATAGTCCCCGACAGTGTTGGTGGTAGCTCCTGGGGTGCTCGGCGTACGGGCCGGTGGTTCGGAGGTCATGCTCTCTCCAGGGTCTGGGTCAGAGCCTCGACGTCGGCGGCGAGCCGTGTCAATAGCCGGTCGAGTTCTGCAAGATCGTGCGGGTTCCATGACTCGAGGCATTTCTCCAGCAGCGCCCGGCGAGAACTCAGGGCGGCATCGATTCGTGCCGCGCCGGCAGCGCTCAGCTTGACGCGTTGGGCACGCCCGTCAACTGGATCAGGTGTCCGTTCGATGAGACCTGCACCATGCAATTGAGCGACATGGCGGGAAACGGTCGAGGCATCCAGATTTGCGCAGACCGCTAGGTCGGTCACGCGTAACGGTCCGGATGCGGCGAGCGTTCTCAGCAGCCAGAACGATCCGGTGTCGAGGGTCTCGCCCTGACTGCGTTGCCGCATAAGGCGACCCATTCCCAACAGCGCGTCCATAAGTGACTCCACCGACGCGGTGCGGGCGGAGGACCCCGTCTGCACAGAAACTTGCATGCAGCAAGCATATAACTCTGCAGGTGTGCTGGGTGAAGACCCTGGCCGTTCCTGAAGAATGGAAAGCACACCTTCTTTTTTCGAAAGATCGGGTTTACATTCGCTGCATGACTACTTCAGACATGAAGGCGATCCTCGAGGAACTTGCCGCAGGACGCATCGACGCCGCTGAGGCGGCCCGCCGGATCGACGCTTTGAAAGCGGCGACATCGGAACCATCGCCGGCCGAACCGACCAACGAGCAACTGGCTGGATCGGAAGCCGACTCCGATGCCTGGGCAGCCGCCACTGACCAGCCGCGGACGGGTTACGGCTCGGGCACCTCAGAGCCGGAATCCCCGGCCGAGGAGCCGGTGCAGGCGAAGCCGGTCAATGTCGGCGGGGTGGAACGCATCTCGGTCCGGGCGGTTGGTCGACGGGTTCGCATTCTCGGCGAGACCTCAGTGGCTACGTTGTCCGCCGACGGACCGCATGTGCTGCGGCGCAACGGTTCGGTCCTTGAGGTGTCCAGCGACGGTGAGTTGGGCGCATCGCTGGACGGGTTCAGCATCCTGCGGAGTGCGCCACGCAGCCTCGACGACTTCCGCTCTCTGGGTCTCGGGAAGGAGCTCTTTCTCCGTGTCAATCCAGATGTGATCGTCGACGTGGAGGTCACGGCAGGCAGCTTGAACACCGAGGGAGTGCCGCATCTCGGCAAGGTGCGGGTCACCGCTGGAGCTGCCAAGCTGCTCGATGTCGCCGAGATCAACGATGCATTGATACAGGCCGGGCAGGCCACGATCAAAGGCACGATCACGACCGGTCGTAACCGGGTCCGCGCCGAGTCTGGAACGTTGTCGATCACCTTGGGAGATGACTCCAATGTCACCGTCACTGGTGAGGCGCAGCTTGGCAAGATCAGCTGGGCGGGCGGTCACAGCGGCGCGGGCGAT
>DATHIJ010000618.1:0-2594 GCA_035489975.1 Propionibacteriaceae bacterium
GGGATCTTCGTGCACCTGCACGCTGCCCCCGGAGCTCTTCGCCAGATTCTCCGCGCGGATCACCACCTCGGCATCCGGCTGGGAGGCCGCAGGAGCGCCGATTCGAACGTGCATCCCGGCCAGACTTCCGCCCAGTAGGTACGAGTGGGCCATGTTGTTGGCACCGTCCCCGACGTAGGCCAGCGTCAGCCCGGCCAGCTGCTGCTTGCGCTCTCGGATGGTCTGCAGGTCCGCGAGCACCTGACATGGATGGTATTGGTCAGTCAGCCCGTTGATCACGGGAACCTGGGCGTTATCAGCCATTTCCTGCAAGCGCTGCTGCCCCGAGGTGCGCCAGACGATGGCAGCCACATGGCGACTGAGCACTCGCGCAGTGTCACCGATCGACTCGCCGCGACCGAGCTGTGAGACGGCTGCGTCCATGATCATCGGATGGCCGCGGAGCTCGGCGATCGCGGTCTCGAACGAGATCCTGGTCCGCGTCGACGGCTTGTCAAACAGCACCGCCACCGTCCGCGGCCCGGCGAATGAGTCCAGCTGGTATGGCGCCGTTTTAAGGACATCGGCGAGATCCAAGATCGCGAGTTGCTCGGCCGGGCTGAGATCATCATCGGCCAGGAAGTGTCTCACAATGCCTCCTCGGCAGCTTTGTCGAGAAGAGCTGGGAGCACACTGATGAAGCTGTCGAGCTCGGCCGCGCTGATGATCAGCGGCGGGGCGAGCCGCAGTAGATCGGGCCGCGGAGCGTTGATCACGAAGCCGGCTGAGAGTGCTGCATCGACCACAGCTGGGGCAATGGGCTTCGCCAAGATCACAGCTTGCAACAGACCACGACCGCGTACGCCGATGATCAACGGATGACGAAGCCCGGTTATCGCTGCCGCGACATGATCACCCAAGGCCTTGGCGTGATCAAGGAGGCCGTCACGCTCGATGACCGCAATCACGGCCAGCCCGGCAATGGCGGCCACCGGATTGCCGCCAAAGGTGCTGCCATGGCTGCCCGGACCCAGCAGTCGCGACGTCGATCCCGTCGCAATGCAGGCTCCGATGGGAAACCCATTGCCCAAGCCTTTGGCGACGGTAACGATGTCGGCTGTCACGCCCTCGTCGACATGGACCAGCCAGCTCCCGCAGCGGCCCATCCCGGTCTGCACCTCATCGATCCAGAGCAGGGCACCCTGCTGATCGCAGATCTCGCGGGCCTTTGCTAAATACCCATCGGGCGGCACCACGACCCCGTTCTCGCCCTGGATCGGCTCCAGCACGACTGCCGCAACCGTCTGGTCGACCGCGGACGCCAGTGCTTCCGCGTCACCGTAAGGTACGAAGATCACTTCACCCGGCAGCGGCTCGAACGGCACGCGGTACTTCGGATTGTGGGTGAGTGCGAGAGCGCCCATTGAACGCCCATGGAACGAGCCTTCGGTCGAGATGATCCGGCTGCGTCCCGTCATCCGGGTGATCTTGAATGCGGCCTCGTTGGCCTCGGTTCCGGAGTTGGTGAAGAAAACCCGCGCCTCGTCCGCGCCAGTCATGCTGCCCAACCGCGCAGCGAGCGCGACTTGGGCCGGCGTGGCGAAGAAGTTCGAGACATGCCCAAGAGTGGCGATCTGGCCGGTCACAGCAGCCAGCACAGTCGGATGGGCGTGGCCAAGCGCATTGACCGCCAGACCAGAGAGCAGGTCCAAGTAGCGCCGCCCGTCGGCGTCCCAGAGATGGCAAGCCTCGCCTCGGACGAACACGCGCTTTGGCGGACCGAAAGTGTTCATGACGGAGTCGGTGTACGCCTCGAGCAGCGCGGCGGAGGACGCCAAACCGGACAGCTCGCGACTCATCGTGATCGGGTCGGCGCTCATGATCGCACTCCTTCGGGAGGCGCGACAGGCTTCGCTCCCATGTGTCCTTGCGCGCGCGGCGGGGGTCCAAGGGGGTCGTCCCCCTTGCTCATGACACTTGGGCCGAACTCACCATTCGCGAATTCACTTGGCGGAATGCCTTCGTCGCGGGAGAACACTCGGCTGCCCAGGCGAATCAGTCCGTCTTGGGTAACCATCGTGCCGATGCCGACATTGGTGAAGATTTCGAGGAGCAGCGCATGCGGAACCCGGCCATCGACCACGGTTGCTCGCGTCAGACCACCCTCGACAGCCCGCAAGCAAGCCTCCATTTTCGGCACCATGCCCGCTTCCAGATTTGGCATCAGCTCGCGGAGTTCGCTTGCTGACAGCTCGGTGATCACCTCGCTGCTGTTGGGCCAGTCGCGGTAGAGACCTTCCACGTCGGTCAATACGACCAAGCGCTCTGCTCTGAGGGCTACAGGCAGCGCAGCGGCCGCCGTATCAGCATTGACGTTGTGGACGACACCGTTGAGGTCGGGCGCGATGCTGGCGACCACGGGCACACTGCCTGAGTTGATCAGACCTGCGAGGGCCTCAGTGCGCACTGAAACCACGTCGCCCACTAGGCCAAGATCGACTTCCGCACCCGCCACTAGCGCGCCCCGGCGCTCGGCGATGAACAATCCACCATCCTCGCCAGAGAGCCCTACCGCTACGGTGCTGTGGGTATTGATCAATCCGACCAGGTCCCTG
>DATHIJ010000619.1:0-14680 GCA_035489975.1 Propionibacteriaceae bacterium
CGGCCAGCAAGGCCGAAGTGGCGTCTTTGCCGTTGAGTCCCACGCGCAGCGCATCCACACGCGCCGCGAGGGCTGCCCGCTCCTGGGTAGCGACCTGCTCCTGACGTCGCAGCTCGGCCCGCTGCTTCTCGATGCGGTCCAGCACCTCGAGAGCCCCTTCGTGGTCTGCATCTAGCCCGAACTCACCCGCGTCGAGGCCTGCCACCTTTGTCTCCAGCGCAGTGAACGCCCGGGAGGCTTGGTCGGCCCGTGCGGCGGCCTGCCGCTGGGCCGTGGTCAGCCGGCTGATCTCGGCCTCCGCTGCTTCGCCCCGACTCCGCAGGGAGTTCACCTGTCCGTTGAGCCTGGCCAGTCCTTCACGCCGGTCAGCAGCGGCACGGATGAGCGCCGCCAGCCGGTTCTCCTCTGTGCGCTCGGCGTCCTCGCAGGCACTTCGCTGAGTCGTGGCGGCCTGCAACGCCGTCGCTCTCTCCTCGAGCTGGCCTGACAGCTCCTTCTCCTGAGCCGCGACCCGCGCAGCTTCACGGTCCAGTTCGTCGGGGTCGCGCGCGACGAGCAGCTCCCCCGGTTCGTCCTCAGCCTGTCGCATGCGCTCCCGCGCAATCGAGAGTGTGGAGGCAAGACGCTCCCGTAGCGCGGCGAGCGAATACCAGGTCTCTTGGGCGGCCGCCAGCCTTGGTACCCCCTCTCGTACGGCTTCTTCGGCGGTCAACTCGGCCACTCGGGCGCCATCGAGCGCCTGCTCGAGAGCTCGGCGGCGCTCGTTCATTGCTTGCTCATCAGCAAGCTCGGACTGCAGTGCCTGAGTGGCCTGGAGCATGTCATCGGCTAACAGCCGCGCCTTGGCGTCGCGCGCTTCGGCCTGGATGATGGCCGCCTTCCGCGCCACTTCGGCCTGCCGGCCGAGCGGTTTGAGCTGCCGTCGGATCTCCTCGATCAGGTCCGAGAGCCGGTTGAGGTTTGCCTCGCACGCCTCCAGCTTGCGGACGGCCTTCTCCTTGCGCTTGCGGTGCTTGAGCACGCCTGCTGCTTCTTCGATGAAGCCGCGGCGGCCCTCCGGCGTGGCCTGCAAGATCGAGTCGAGCTGTCCCTGACCGACTATGACGTGCATCTCCCGGCCGATTCCGGAGTCGCTCAGCAGGTCGTGGATGTCGAGGAGCCGTGTCGTGTTGCCGTTGATCGCGTACTCCGAGCCGCCGTTGCGAAACATTGTTCGAGAGATAGTGACTTCGGAGTAATCGATGGGTAGGGCGCCGTCGGAATTGTCGATGGTGAGTACGACCTCTGCGCGGCCCAGCGGAGCCCGTCCGGAGGTGCCGGCGAAGATGACATCCTCCATCTTTCCGCCGCGCAGCGACTTGACTCCCTGCTCACCCATCACCCAGCTGAGAGCGTCCACCACATTGGACTTGCCGGAACCGTTCGGACCGACGACGCAGGTGATGCCAGGTTCAAAGTTGAGAGTCGTCGCCGACGCAAAGGACTTGAATCCGCGCAAGGTCAGGCTCTTGAGGTACAACGTCCCACCTCTCGACGGTGTGTGCTCACGCGAAGATCCGGCTGCGGAAGGCGATCTGCCTTCGGCACTGCCAGCATCGGTTGCGCGAACAGTGCCCACCGACTGTAACTGACAGACATCGAGACTCCGGGTAAGTCGCGGGGCGGGTCCCCGATCGCGGCCAAGCCGACCATCAGACGCCGGCGGTCGGATGCCCGCTCTCGATGGTTTCCTCTTCGGTCGCATCGACCTTGTGCTTGTCACGTACGGCGGAGAAAGTCCAGAACTTGTTCAACAGGAACGAGAGCGGCGTAACGATCGCGATTGTGATCAGCTGCGCCCAGTAGAAGCGAGTACGGAAGCCGGTGGAGTCGTCGAAGAAAGTCGGCGAAAGCGAGAAGACCGAATCGGGATGCATCAGCAGGGTGAGAATGCCCAGACCAATGGTCTGGGCCAGGATGCCGACGGTGAGGAAGGGGAAGTACTCGCGGAACCAGCCGGCATGTTTTGCACTACGAAAGGTCCACAGCCGGTTGAGCTCGAAGTTCCACAGGTTGGCGACTAGGAACGCGATGGTCGAGTAGACGTGATACCAGCGGACATTGAAGTCGGTGAACGGTAGATCGAAGAAGATGCCGTCCTCGTCGGGACCGATTTTCTTGCACATGATCGCTACGAAGAGATTGACGAACACGCCAGATGCGCCAACCAGGCCGAACCGGAAGAGTTGCTCCCAGTTGTGCCTCTGGCGTACTAACAGGTAGTGCTTCAGGCGTTCCACGACCGTTAGACAATACCCACTAAATTTGGAGCCGCTCGCGCGATCGCGCTTTGGAACCTCTCCTCTGACCGAGGCGCGCGCATTGCCCGCTCATTCGCTCATCCACACAGCGCGCGACGAAACCGGTGACTTCCAACCCCGTCGGGGCCCATCTGAGGTTGCGAGGTGACCGGTGCTCAATTGCGTGGAGCTCGTTGGCACCGCGGACATCGATAGGAGGAGCGGTTCATGAGTGGCTCTCGACGAATCGGGGTTCCACAGCGAGGGCACGGCTGGCCTTCGCGTCCGTAGATCGCGAGCGAGCGGTCGAAGTAGCCGCTCGATCCATTGATGTCGACGTAGAGGGTGTCGAATGAGGTGCCGCCGTCGGTCAACGCGCTGCTCATCACCGTCGCCGCTGCGGAAATCACCGCGGTCGCCCGGGCACGCGGCATCGGACGAGTCGGGCGGGCGTAGTGCATTCGAGCTGCCCACAACGCCTCATCTGCGTAGATATTGCCGATGCCTGACACCAGCTGCTGATCTAGTAGTGCCCTCTTGATCGCGGTATTCCGCCGCCGCAACCGGGCGACGGCATCGGCCAGATCGAACTCGGGATCGAACGGGTCGCGGCCTATGTGCGCGATCTCGGGGGGCAGCTCGGCACCTCCGGGCGAGAGCGAAAGACCACCGAACATGCGTTGATCGATGAACCGCAGGCCAGGCTCACCGTCGGAGAAGGTAAAAATGATACGGGTGTTGGGCGCCAGCGGCGCGTCAGCATCAGCGAGCCGAAACTGCCCACTCATGCCCAAATGAGCCAAGATTGCGTCGCCGTCGGTGAACGGCAACCAGAGGTACTTGCCGCGCCGCCGGGGCTCCGCAAATGTGCGCCCAGTCGTCTGCAGCTCGAAGTCAGCCGGCCCTGTCAAGTGACGACGAACTGGCCGCGGATGGAGGACCTGTACGCGAGCGATCTGGCGGCCGGTGATGCTGCTCGCAAGACCGCGCCGCACCACCTCGACCTCAGGAAGCTCGGGCACTCGGGCCGTTTCAGCGAGTCGGGAGCGGGCCGGCGCCGCGGCTGCCTTTCAGCGCGGCGAACGCGAGGGCGGCTGCGTTTTGCTCCGCTTCCTTCTTGTTGCGGCCGGCTCCAGGTCCATACCTCTGATCGTCGATACTGACCGTGGCCTGGAACGTCTTGGCATGGTCGGGTCCGGACTCGACCACGTCGTAGACCGGTACGCCGAGGCCGGACATCGAGGCGATTTCCTGGAGGCTGGTTTTCCAGTCCAGGCCCGCACCGCGGGTCGCCACCTCCGCCATCAAGGGGTCGAACAGATGGTGCACGAACCCCCGTGCGGCATCGACGCCGTGTTGCAGAAAGACCGCGCCGATCACTGCCTCCATAGTGTCGGCAAGGATGGAGGACTTATCGCGGCCGCCAGTGCTCTCTTCGCCGCGACCCAGGTGGATCACCGCACCCAGGTCAAGGTGTCGGGCAATATCGGCCAAAGCCCTGGAATTGACCACAGCGGCACGCAGCTTGGCGAGTTGGCCCTCGGAGAGGTCTGGGTAGGTGACGAAGAGGTGCTCGGTGACGATCAGACCGAGAACCGAGTCACCGAGGAACTCCAGCCGCTCGTTGGTAGGCAGTCCACCTTGCTCGTAGGCGTATGAGCGGTGTGTCAGCGCGCGGTCGAGCAGCTCGGGATCAACACTCATCCCGAGCTCGGTGAGCAGGTCTCCAGCAGGTAGGCGAATAGCAGTCGCCTCCGTGCGCATCAGGATGAGAGAACCTGTCGACGGGCTCCGCGAGGCCCGTACTGCCCGCACGACGGACACGCCACATGTGGCAGGTGCTTCTCTCGGCAAGCCGGGTTCGCACAGGTCACCAACGCGGGCACGGACGCCTTCCATTGGGAACGGCGGTGTCGCGTGTTGCTTCGCGACATTCGCCTCTTGGGAACCGCCACGACTTCACTCCTGGTTCCTCCGGGCGCTTTTGCCCGGAAATTTCGTTGCCTGTGGGGCAGTTTGTAGAACATCGTAAGATCTGCCGCCTCCACCCTCAAGGCCGCGGAGTGCGTCCCACCGCGGATCGAGACGCGCCTCGTGGCGGTGGCCCGGATCGTCGTTGAGATTGGCGCCACATTCGACGCACAACCCCGAGCAGTCATCCCGGCACAAGGGTTGGAATGGCAAATCAAGCACCACCTCGTCACGGAGCAGCGGCTCGAGGTCGATGAGGTCACCCTGCAACCGGCTCGCGAGGTCATCGTCCGGCTCGACTCCTGGGTAGACATACAGCTCCTGGATGGCCACTTCCAACTCATCGGAGACATCACCCAGGCACCGCACGCACTCCCCACGGACCTCGACCGTGGCACTGCCGCTCACAAGCACTCCCTCGACCACCGACTCAAGCCGAAGATCCAGCTCGATCGGCGATCCCAGTGGTACACCGATCACGCCGATTCCCAGGTCCGCAGGAGCCTCGACGGATGTTTGAACCACCTTCATCGCGCCCGCCCGACGGCCCAGTTCGTGGGTGTCGAGGACTAAACCCGAGCGGGGGTTCAGCTGGCGATGCGGCGAACTCATCGCAATCCTTCCAAGCCCAGCGGCCCCGCTCTTCGTCGTGACCGACGCCCAACCCTACCGGCGAGTAGGTCACGGAGCCAAAAATCGTCGTTGCGAGCGTCGGTAGGCACCCGCTAGGGATCCGGTTCCCACGTGAATCGAGAGGCGGAACGTTCGCGGCGAGGCGGGCTATTCCGCGAATGTGCGCTTGTCCAGCCTGGGCAGCTCGCCAGTATCCAAGCCGCTGCGCTCCGCAAGACGGGCGCGGGCGGTTCGCACTTGGCTCGCCGTCTTGTGCAGCACGGACTCAAAACTGGCCATCCGCGCGTCGATGAACTCATCGGTCTCCCGGCGCAGAGCCGCCGCCTCATGATCGGCCTCGGAGCGCATCTCAGTAGCGATTTGCTCGGCCGTGCGGATTACCTCGCTGTGCTGCGCGAGATTGGCAGCGTGGTCTCGCGCTTCGGCCAGAATCCGGCTCGCCTCGGCTTCGCCTTCGGCGACCTTGTATGCCGACTGGTCGATGACCCGTTGTGCATCGGCGATTTCCTCCGGCAGGTTCTCGATCACATCGTCGATTGCCGCGAGAACTTCTCCTCGATTGATGACGCAGGATGCCGACATCGGCATCGCCCGCGCGTTGAGAATGAGCTCACGCAGATACGCGAGCTTGTCCTCAGCCGTTCCCCCTCGCCCAACCATGGACGTTCCTGCCCCCAAAGCGACCACGTCGTCCCCTTTCCGAGTGTGCTTCGCTCCCTAGTGTCGCGCACATGCGCCCCGTCTCACACATCGTCTGCTGCTCCCGCATTCCGAGACGCAACCCTGGCCATCGTGCGCGCTGCGATTTTGGCTGGAAGGAATGGTGCGACATCACCACCCAGCGTCGCCACCTCGCGGACCAAGGATGAGGAGACGAATGCCCATTGCGGCGATGTGGGCAGGAACATGGTGTCCACACCCGTGAGCTGCCGATTCATCTGTGCCATCTGCAGCTCATAGCTGAGATCGGCGGCGCGCAAACCCTTGCTGATGATCGCAATGCCATGCGCAGCACAGAAATCAACCAACAGGCCACCGAACAGTGTCACCTCGACGTTGCTCCATTGCGCGCACTCCTCGGCGAGCATCTCGACTCTCTCATCGGGCGTGAACAGGGAGTTTTTGGAAATGTTGTTGCCGACCGCCACCACCACGTCATCGACTACACGCGCAGTCCGTTCGATGACGTCAAGGTGCCCGTGAGTGACGGGATCGAACGACCCCGGACATACAGCTCGGGTCATGGCTCCTCCTCCCCGCGCCCACCAAGGTCCGCGTCGAGCGACCCGAAGACCAGGATGGTCTCACCGTAGGCCCGAGTCCAACGCTTCGCAGCCACATCCGGCCAGACGAGCTCCGGTGTACGCCGAGATCGCTCTACCACGATCAGGGAGCGTCCGCCGACCCAACCTTTGACGAAGAGTTGCGCGAGCTCGGCGCTGACTATGTCGGTGTCCAACTCATACGGGGGGTCAACGAAGACGACATCGAACGGCTGAGCCGGAGACCTCCGTAGCATCTGTTCGACCGGCGATACGACGATCTCGACAGCCAGCCCGAGTGCTTCGGCGTTGCGCTTGCTGAGCTGCGCTGTCCTAGGGTCGCGCTCGACCAGCAGCACTCGACTGGCGCCACGACTGGCCGCCTCCAGTCCGACAGCGCCCGAGCCGGCGTACAAATCGCAGAAGGCCAGGCCATCGAGGGACTCCTCGACCGGCGCTGCTGCTGTGCCCGCCCAGGCGGCGATGGCCGAGAACAGTGCCTCGCGTACCCGATCGGTGGTCGGACGGGCACGGTCGCCTGTCGGCATGGCAATCCGTTGCCCGCCGCGTGACCCGGCAATGATCCGACTCACATTCACACCTCACCGGTGGGGCTGGTGCTCGCTTCGCTCGCGCAGTTTTTCATGTGCGCTCAAGCCAGTCCCCCGCCGCGTCCATCTCCATATCGAGGACAATGTCGGCCAACGCCGGATTGCTGAGCTCGGGATCTTCGGCGATGCACCGCTCCGCCAGAGTGCGTGCCTGGGCGATCAAATCGGCATCCCTCAGCACTCGAAGGAGCTTCAGACTCGAGCGGGTCCCGGACTGGCTGGCCCCGAGCACATCTCCTTCGCGACGCTGCTCCAAATCAACCTCGGCCAGAGCAAAGCCATCGCGGGTGGAAGCCACCGCATCCAACCGCTGGCGAGCTGTGCTGTCCTCGCTCGCAGTCGTGAAAAGTAGGCAGATCCCAGGGTGGGCGCCCCGGCCGATCCGGCCGCGTAGCTGGTGTAGCTGGGAAATGCCAAAACGGTCGGCGTCATGAACCACCATCACCGAGGCGTTGGGCATGTCCACGCCAACCTCCACGACAGTAGTGGCAACCAGCACATCGGTCTTACCGGCAGCGAAGCGGCCCATCACTGCGTCCTTCTCCTCGCTCGGCAGCTGGCCATGCACCTTTTCGACCCGCAACCCCTCAAGCGGTCCAGCGCGCAACTCCTCGAATAGGTCCTCCACGGCAACCGCGGGCGCTGCGTCGCTCTCAGTACTGGCGACGAGGTTCTCAGCATCTGTGCCTGGCGAACTGCTTGAGGAGATTCGAGCGCAGACAACGTACGCCTGGCGCCCCAGCCTCACCTCTTCCACGATGCGTTGCCAGCCTCGCTGCACCCAGGACGGCTGACGAACGGTATCGACAACAACAGTCGCCACCTCTGCCCGCCCGGCGGGAATCTCCCGCAAGGTGGAGGTCTCCAGGTCGCCAAAGACCGTCATCGCCACTGAGCGTGGAATCGGCGTCGCAGTCATCACCAGGACGTGCGGCCGCAGCTCGGCCTTGGCGGTCAATGCGGCGCGCTGCTCCACCCCGAACCGATGTTGCTCGTCGACCACGACCAGGCCGAGATCGTCGAACTGCACATCGGAGCTGAGCAACGCGTGGGTGCCGATGACGATCCCAGCCGTCCCCGACGCCGCTTGCAGGGTTGCCTCCCGACGCCGTCCTGCGGAGGAGGACCCAGTGATCAGCACAACACCGGTCGCCTGGTCCGGCGCACCCAGGGTGCCACCGCTGGCTAACTCGCCGAGCATGCGAGTGATCGTTTGGAAGTGCTGAGCGGCCAGCACTTCGGTCGGCGCCAGCAGTGCGGCCTGACCGCCGCCATCGACCACCGCCAGCATCGCGCGCAATGCCACCAGCGTCTTGCCCGACCCAACCTCGCCCTGCAGCAGTCGCTGCATGGGACGCGTTCGGCCCAGGTCGGCCATGATCTCTTCACTGACTGCGATCTGACCTTTGGTGAGGATGAACGGCAACCGTTCGTCGAATGCGTCGAGCAGGCCACCGGCTTTCCGAGGGCGCGGCACCGCTCGATGCGAGGCCGCATCGGCCCTCCGATACGCCATCGTCAACTGCAAGGCGAACGCCTCATCGAACCGCAGCCGGTCCCGACCCTCGTCGATGACGGACTTGTCGGTCGGCTGATGCACTGCTCGGAATGCCGACTCCAAGTCCACTACGCCCGCGGCTTGACGCGTCCACTCCGGGAGCGGGTCCTCGATCCCCGCCAGCGACTCGAGGGCAATGGCGGCGCAGTCGGCGATGGTCCAGGTGCGCAACTTGCCCGCCATCGGATAAAGGCCGACCAGCGGTGATCTTGCGGCCGCCGCGAGTGACGCATTGTGAGCGGCACCGCCGATCACGGCGCCGTCTTCGTTGAGAATGACAAAATCCGGATGCGCGAGCTGCAGCCTGCCGTTGAATCTCGTGACCTTGCCAGCGAAAATGCCCCGCGCGCCGGGGTGCAGCTGGCCCTGCCAATAGCTGACCAGTCTCGGCTGGCCGAAGAAAGTGCAAGTCAACCTGCCACGATGGTCGGTAATGGTGGCCTCTAGCCGCGGCTTACCCGGCAGCCGATAGTTGGGCCGATCAGGAAGGTTGAAGGTACGGGCGTCCACGACCTCCGCCATCACCGCGACCTCCTCACCTTCCTGAAGCGCTGACAGGTCGCTCAGCTCGGTGCCTGAAAAGTAGCGGCGCGGTACATGCCGCATCAGATCTCCGACGGTGAGAATTTTCAGCGGCTGGAACTGTTTGGCGGTCTTGGCCCCGACGACGTTCTCGAGCCGGGTCGCCAGCCGACGGAAGGTGTCGGTACGCCACGGTGAACCGACCAGTTTCAGTGTGGTCATTCCACCCCGAGCAATAGTGCGTAGCCCGGCTGTCCCCCATCCAGGCTCTCGATATCGAGAGCCTGGGACATTCCGCGAGCGCGAGCTGCGAGGTCCGGTAGAAGATCGTCGTCGGCATCGAGCCCACGGATGAGCGTCAGTAGTTCCCCGCCGGCTGTGAGCAGCCGCTCGACCACCTGCCATGCCACATCTGCCATGGAGGTGCCGATGACAACCACATCTCCTTGGACAGCGCCAAGCACATCGCCCGGCTGACAAGGGCCGGCCTTGGTCATCCTCGACTTGTCGGCCACGGAAATCTCACCATGTCGGGCGTTGTTGGCAGCGTTGCTCATTGCCACGACCGCTGACTCAAAGTCGGCCGATGGCTCGTGGACAGCCATCGCGGCCAGTCCCTGTACCTGGGCAACGGTAGGGATGATGCCGACCCGGCGGCCATTCCGGCGCAACTCAGCTGCAACAGAGTCCGCCCTTTTGAGGTTTCCGATT
Source organism: Propionibacteriaceae bacterium (assembly GCA_035489975.1). Classification (GTDB taxonomy): domain Bacteria; phylum Actinomycetota; class Actinomycetes; order Propionibacteriales; family Propionibacteriaceae; genus Microlunatus. The sequence goes on from DATHIJ010000619.1 coordinate 9,548, forward strand.
CCATTAGGCAAGATCACCAGATCCCCGGAGGAGCTTCGGTCAGCGGCAGCCTGCAGCTTATCGATGGCGACGTCATCGGCTGCGGCAAGTACAGGTATGCCGCCGAGGGAGGCGACAGCTTGAGCTAGCCCCGGACCGGCCACCACAACCAAGACACTTCGCCGACCCGCGTGCGAACCCTGCGGCAGCGCGCTGATCCGGATCTGGCTCAGTTCGCCAAGCGGAAGCGCGGTCTCGATCGCAGCACCCGCCTCACCGAGGTGGACATGCACCTGCGCGATGGCCTGGTCACCCACAATGACAACGCTATGGCCGAGCTCCGACAACTGGTCGCGTAGTGCGTCCAGATCCGACGGCTGAGCGCCGCGGAGTGTGTACATCACCTCGAATTCGCTTGTCATCCGCGGCTCCTCGTGCTGCGTTCCCGCTGGGAGAGGGCCGCCTGTCGTCAGCGGCTGGGCCGGTGGTCCGCCGAGCGCTTCAGCGAGCACGTCGATGAGCAGTACGTACGCTTGGCCGCCGGCATCCACGACTCCGGCTGAACCCAGGACAGCTAGCTGCTGCGGCGTACCGGCCAGGGATTCGTGAGCGCGGAGCTGTGCCGCCCGCACCACGGCCAACCCATCAGCAGGATGGCTGAGCGCGGCCCGTTCGGCGGCGCTCGCGGCATCGTCAGCAACCGTCAGGACCGTACCCGCAAATGGACGGGCCACGGCGCGCCTCGCTGCGACAGCCGCCGACCGCAACAGCGTGGCAATGAGAGTGCCCCGCGGCATGGCCTGCAACGTTTGCAGGTCGTCTTCGAGTGCGCGGCAGACGCTAACGAACATTTCGGCGACGATGGCCCCAGAGTTGCCGTGGGCAGACAAGATCGCTGCTTGGGCGGCTGAGTCCAGGCTGGCCTGCTCGAGGTTGGCGACTGCTTGGGAGATCCCGGTCAAGGTCAGCTTGAGGTTCGACCCAGTGTCGGCGTCCGGTACCGGAAAGACATTGATTGCATTCAACGCGGCCACTGAATCGCTGATGACGCTGGTCGCCCGGCGCAGCCAAGTATCGAAAGCCTCCCAGAGCGTGGGCGCCTGATCGCCGAGCCTGGCTGACACGTTGCCCACACTATTAGCAAAGGGGGGCGACCCCCTTGGACCCCGCGGGCGTGCGCAAGAACACCCGGGAGCACGCCCAAATTAGCAAGGGGGACGAGAAATTGGCCTGGTTTGGGGCTGGTCGGGTACTCTTTTCCGGTTGCCCACTTGGGGCATCTACACGTGTATCGACCTGATTTGGGAGCGAACTCCAGTGGCTGCGGTCTGTGACATATGCGGCAAAAGGCCCGGATTCGGCCACAACGTCCCCTGGTCCAAGAAGAAGACCAACCGGCGCTGGAACCCGAACATCCAACGGATACGCGCGACCGTCTCCGGTAGCCCTAAGCGGCTCCACGTCTGCACGTCATGCATCAAGGCCGGCAAGGTCACGCGCTGACCTGACACCGGTTGCCGGTTCGGCCGGCAGTTGCTCACGCTTGGATGACGACCGGGATGATCATCGGCCTGCGGCGGTGTGTGTCGCTGACCCACCTACCGAGTTGCCGTCTGATCACCTGCTGAAGCCGGTGCGAGTCGTCCACTCCCTCCTGCAGCGCCGCTTCGAGCGCAGCCACGATGAGCGGGCGTACGTCGTCGAACACCCCATCGTCTTCCACGAAGCCGCGAGCATGGATGTCCGGACCACTAACGATCTTTGAGGAGTGAGTGTTCACGACCACGATCACGGAGATGAAGCCTTCCTCGCCGAGGATGCGTCGGTCGGTCAAGGCCAGTGAGGAGATATCGCCGATCGTGGTGCCGTCGACAAAGATGTAGCCAGCATCGACCTTTCCGACGATTCGGGCCTTTCCGCCCTCTAGGTCGACGACCATGCCGTCTTCAGCGATGATCGTGCGGTCAGCCGGAACACCTGTTGCGATTGCCAGGTCGCCGTTGGCAGTCAGATGCCGCACTTCGCCATGCACCGGCATGACGTTGCGCGGCCGGACGATGTTGTAGCAGTAGAGCAGCTCCCCCGCGCTGGCGTGCCCGGATGCGTGAACGAGTGCATTCCCTCGGTGCACGACATGGGCACCCAGTCGCGTGAGACCGTTGATCACTCGATAGACCGCGCTCTCGTTGCCCGGGATAAGCGAGCTGGCGAGTACGACGGTGTCGCCGCTTTTGAGCTCGATCACTGGATGCTCACGGTTTGCCATCCGTGACAACGCCGAGAGCGGCTCGCCTTGCGAGCCGGTCGAGATGATCACGACGTCCTCGGGAGCGTAATCATCAATTTCCCGCTGGTCGATCAAGGTGTTCGCAGGAATTCTCAGGTAGCCCAGATCGCGAGCGACACTCATATTGCGCACCATGGAACGGCCGACGTAAACCACCTTGCGCTGGTGAGCAACAGCCGCGTCGAGGATCTGCTGCACGCGGTGGACATGGGAGGCGAAGCAGGCCACGATCACCCGTTGCCGGCTAGCGGCGAACACCCGCTCGAGGGCAGGACTAATATCTCGCTCGGGTGTGGTGAAACCGGGCACTTCGGCGTTGGTCGAGTCGACCATGAACAAGTCGACACCCTCTTCACCAAGCCTGGCGAATGCGCGCAGGTCTGTGATGCGTCCGTCGAGCGGCAACTGATCGAGCTTGAAGTCACCAGTATGCAAAATGAGTCCGGCTGGGGTGCGTACGGCGACAGCCAAGGAATCCGGGATCGAGTGGTTCACTGCGATGAATTCGCAGTCGAACTTCCCGAGGCTGATCTTGTCACCGTCGGTGACGATGCGTTGCGGAACGTTCCGCAGACGGTGCTCACGCAACTTTTCGGCAAGTAGCGCCAGCGTCAGCTTGGACCCGATGAGCGGGATATCAGGTCTCTGTCGCAGCAGATATGGCACAGCGCCGATGTGGTCCTCGTGGCCGTGCGTGAGCACCAGGCCGCTGACATCATCCAGCCGTTCGCTGATGGCGTCGAAACCAGGCAAGATCAAATCGACGCCAGGATGATCATCTTCTGGAAACAGCACGCCGCAGTCGATCAGTAGCAGTTGGCCGTCGAACTCCACAACGGACATGTTGCGACCTACGTCGCCCAGACCGCCGAGCGAGACGATGCGCATCGCATTCGGGACCAGCAAGGGCGGGATCTGCAAGCTACCGGCGGCCACGGGAGGAAGGGTACAGGCCGGATAACATCGCGCCCGTGAGTTCAGCTCCTGGTGGACCGATTGCGGACTCTGTACGGCTTGCCTGGCCCGCCGAGGCATCAAGCATTGCCGAACTGCAGCGCAGGTCCTGGGCCACCCAATGGCCGGCCGATCTCGCCGAGTTGATGCTCAGGTCCGTCTCATTGGCGGAGATGACCGACTCATGGCGGTCTGCGATTGAGCGACCGCCGAAGGCTGCGTTCCGTGTCCTTGTCGCGACTGACGGCACGCGAGTGGTGGGCTTTGCGACCACGATGCCCAGCCCAGATGACGACTCCGACGAGAGCCTGGACGGCGCGATCGAAGTGTTCGTCGTGGATCCGGCGGCGCAGCATCGAGGCCATGGCTCGCGACTGCTGAACGCCTGCGCGGACACACTGCGGGCCGACGGATTTGGGCGCGCTAGTTGCTGGGTGAACGCAGCTGACGACGCGCTCCGGGCGTTCCTCGGCGCTGCCGGTTGGGCTGCTGATGGGGCGACGCGGGAAATTGGGCCAGAGGACGAGTCGGTGCGCCTCAGGCAGGTACGGCTGCACACCAACCTTGCGGCTGGCAACTGACGCTGCTGCCGCCCTATTGGGACGGGATCGTCTGGTTGTCACCCACGAGATCGACCTGCAGGCCGTCTTCCGCCGCCGCGATCTTGGTGACCGTCATTCCGAGTGGCATCCCCTTGAGGGGGATTGGCTTCAGCACGGCGGCCAGCAAAGCCTGGGCAGTGAAGTCAGGCAGCTTTACTCCCGCGACCGCGATCCTGGCGTCGCTCAGCGTCATTGTCTGATCCTTGGCGTTGAGTCGCGGCGAGCCCGTGATCACAGCTTCGACCTCTCGGCGAACGACCGTGGTATTGACCGCGATCTCCACCCGGCCTTCGCCGCCGTACGCCAGCGGTGCGCCAGCCAGCGAGGAGAGTTTCGCGTAGTCGAGCCGAGCCTTTCCCTCACTATGGGCGACCTTCATCGATTTGAACCAGTCGTTGGTGTCGACGTCAGTCATGATGAGGTCGGCATGCGCCAGGATCACCGGCGCTTTGTTTGTTTCGCCGAGTTGATCGGCCACGACGTGGATCCTTCCGATGGAGTCAGCTGCGACCTGGGTCAGGAACGGAAAACCCTCGATGCTGACCATCGGCGGCTGGGGTGTTCCCAGTTGGGTTTGCAACAGATCCGCCACCCGCTGCTCAGCCCGTCGGTGTGCGTACCGATCGCCGACATAAAGGCCCACGACGAGCAACCCGGCAATGAGGATGATGATCAGTACGCCGACCAGCGGCGAGACTCGCAGGCGACTGGTCCATGATCGGTTCACGTCACTGGATCCCAAGAATGGGTTCAATCCCGACGGTCAATCCCGGCCTGGTGCTGATGGCACGAACAGCGGCGAGCACGCCTGGCATGAAGGAAGCTCTATCGAGGGAATCGTGCCGGATCGTCAAGATCTCGCCCTCCGCGCCGAACAGTACCTCCTGATGCGCGACCAGTCCGCGGAGCCGGACACCATGCACCCGGATCCCATCAACTTGGGCACCGCGAGCCCCGGGTAGCTCCTGGACCGTAGCATCCGGCGGCGCTCCCAGAGTGGCCGCATCACGCGCAGCAGCAATCCTGCGTGCCGTATTCGCTGCAGTGCCGGATGGCGCATCAGCCTTGCCCGGATGATGCAGCTCGATGACCTCCGCACTCTCATAGAACGCGGCGGCCTCCTCGGCGAAGCGCATCATCAATACCGCTCCGATGGAGAAGTTCGGTGCAACGAGGACACCGACACCGTCATGTTCAGCAAGCGTGTCGCGTAGCAGATTGAGCCGCTCGTCCGTGAAGCCGGTGGTGCCGGCGACCGCATGGATGCCGTGGTCAATGCACCATGAGAGGTTCTCCATCACTGCGTCAGGA
>DATHIJ010000620.1:0-2759 GCA_035489975.1 Propionibacteriaceae bacterium
TCGATTCCTGATCGGTCGGGTCACCTTCTTCGCGACGCATGGGGGCATCCCCGCCGTCGCGCGTGGCGCCTGGCGTCGATAGGTGCTGGGCGGCACACCGACCAGCTCTGTGAAGCGAGTGCTGAAGGTGCCGAGCGACGAGCAGCCGACCTCGAAACAGACCTCGGTAACGCTCAGGTTGCCACGAAGCAGCAGGGCCATCGCACGCTCGATGCGCCGCGTCATCAGATAGCCGTATGGCGACTCACCGTAGGCGAGCTTGAACTCGCGGCTGAGGTGCCCGGCCGACATGTGCACACCGCGGGCGAGCGCCTCGACGTCCAGCGGCCGCGCGTACTCCCGGTCGATCCGGTCGCGGACCCGGCGCAACAGAGCGAGGTCGCGCAGTTGCTGCTCAGCGGCGGGTCTGCCGGTCACAAGGGAGATCGTACGTCGCACCGGACTCGCCCAGGCCCCGCTGGCCTCTCACCTCGCGTCTATCGGATAGTTGCGTTAGGACGGGAAGGAGTCGGCGAGTGGGCTCGATGAATGAAAATCTCGCACAAGACGTTCGGCTCCGCAGGAAGCTCACCATCGATCCGTCGGATATCGCTGCCCCATACGACTTCGGATTCCAGCTCCGGCACTATGTCGTCGCCCCGGAGGCGCGGGACGGGCGGCAGCTTGTGGAGATCGTCCGACTGGCACCGGGCAAGCTCGTCAAGATCGACATCAGGCCTTTGGGTACTCGCGAGGAACCGCAGCTCGAGTTGTCGCTCTCCTCGGGCCACGTCCTCTCCCAGGCAGACGTGGTGGAAGCGCGCCGACTGGTCGTTTGGAGGTTGGGACTAGAAGACGACTTGCGCCCCTTCTACGCAGCGGTTGCCGACGACGCTGTGCTCTCCGCGAGCATCGAGCACAACTTCGGAGCCAAGGGAAAGAGCGCCTTCTCGATGTTCGACGCCGTGATCGACGTGATCTGCGCCCAGAACACGGCCTTCCGGCGCCTGTACGCGATGCGGGCCAACCTGGCCGCTGCGTTCGGAGAGCGACTCGTCACTGCGGAGCGTGTTTATCACGCGTCGCCGACGCCGGCGCAGCTGGCGGCCGCGCCACTGGAGGCGATTCGCGCCTGCGGGGTCGGGTACCGAGACCGCTACATCAAAGGGATCTCCCAGGCCGTCGCCGGCGGACTCGACCTCGAGCCGCTTCGAGGAATGCCGCGGAGCGAGGCACGAGCGGAGCTGATGAAGCTCCCCGGCGTCGGACCTTACACCGCCGACCTCGGCTTGATCATCGGTGCGAGACGTCAGGAGACGATGTTCATCGACGTCTTCCTGAGGGAGGTGCTCCGAACCTTCTACTTCGATGGCGAGCCGGTCTCCGATGCGACCCTAGCGAGGTTCGCGGAGCAGCGCTGGGGCGAATACCAGGGGTACGCCTGGCTCTACCTCAGCACGAACACGGAGGTCTGGGCCAGGTCGCTCGGGGTGGCGTTCCAGCTGAGGTCGGGCGCCCTGAGTGACCCGGACGGTCCGTGAGCACCCGTCGTCTTCATTCCTCTTTGGCCTCCAGATTCGCAGCCATCCTGGCGAGCACGTCGATAGTCGTTCGGTACTCCTCGGGAGGAATTCCCCTCATCAGGGTCTGACGAACTTCGGCCGCAGTTGCCTTGACAATCTCGAATTGCGCCCGCCCGGTCTCTGTCAGGTTCACGATGTTGTCCCTTGACTCCGCCCACCCGCGAGTAACCAGGCCGGCCAACGCGTCGCTCAGTTCTTGTGCGACGCCCTGTAGGAAGGGTTCGAGTTCAGCCTCCAATTCTGGTACGGATCTCGGATTATTCTCGAGCAGGTTGAGCAACTGCCACTGCCGCCGCGACAATCGGACTGTGCTGAGCTGTAACTCAAATTGCGTGTCGATGAGACGGTCGAGCTTCTTCAACCAGTAGCCGATCGGCCTTTCGGAATCAGTGTTGATCATCACGCACCTCGCTCCCCCATTAGTTGATCTTGGTAAGTATGGCGACTTGCAACGGCCAACAGCCGGTCGGAACTGGAGCCTGCCAGGCTGCCGTATGGTCGGACCATGGCACCGAGCGACCCACGGTCGTGGCCGCATAGGTCGCTGCTCGGGGCGGCGGACTGATGGCCTCCGAGGCGGACGTTCGAGCGATTGCGTTGTCGCTTCCCGGTACGACGGAGGAGCAGTGGTATCAGACGCCCGGGTACAAGGTCGCCGGCAAAGGATTCCTCCGATTCCGCACGGAGGCGGAGGGCGGCTTGGTCGTGTTCGTGTCTGACTTGGGCGAGAAGGAGGCGCTGCTGACCTCGAACCCCGAGGCCTTCTTCACGGCCCCGCACTACGACGGCTGGCCCATCGTGCTGGTGAACCTCGATGTAGTTGATCATGATGAGTTGCGCGAGCTGATCACCGACTCGTGGCTGATCAAGGCACCTCCGAGGCTACGGCGTCAGTTCGAGAGTCAATAGCGCGCCATTCGGGCCCAGAAGAAGCAATAGACACCGAAGCAGGCGAGGCCGGCGGCCATGATCGTGAGCAGTATCGAACCAAACGGCTGGTCCCGAACTGTCGATAGCGCCGCATCGATTCCGCCCGCCTTGTTGGGGTCGTGCGTAATTGCCGCCCACACAAACAGACCTCCAATGATGCCCAGCGCTACTCCCTTGGCGCAGTAGCCCACGGTACCGAGCCGCCGAACCGAGGGCGGAACACCGAGTTCGAGATCTTCGATGAAGTTCTGCTTCACGCCCTTCACA
>DATHIJ010000621.1:0-2646 GCA_035489975.1 Propionibacteriaceae bacterium
GTAGCGGCTGGCGGCACCCGCGAGCTGTTGGCGATCGACAAGGAGGATGACGACTAATCAAACGATTTTCGGGAGTGGGCCTAAGTGGACTTGAACCACTGACCTCTGCCTTATCAGGCCGATTCAGGCCTGCAGAGCAGCCAAGGCACGACAGCGAGTGGCCGTAAATTCACGACCTGACAAGGCACAACGCTGAAACAGCGGTACTCGGTGTCAGTCGACGTCTGGCCCGAGTTTGCGTCGTCGTGAGTCCCTGTACGCGCCCCGAGTTGATCATGATGCACGTCGATGGCGCGACTCATCACCTTCCATGGCCGCAGGTCAGACAGGGCCGATCAGAAGATCAACCTCTTGGCAAGGTGACACATTCTGAATCGCCGAGGATGCGTCCGGAGGGCCGGCTATATGCCGCTGGCACTGGCAGAAACTTCTAATCCGTAGGTCCGGGCCGGGCCTGTCCCACACTCCATGACGAGCTATACCGACAGGTTCACCGCCGACCGTTCCCTTCTCAGCCACGTTGCTGTCACGGTTGCTGTCAGTCCAACACGCTTTCCAACCCGGCTTCCCGGTCGTTCGGGCGTCGTATTGGGCACGGGCGCGTTCGGGATGTTCGATTTACGCCCAGCCGTTCCGGCCCTGTGCCGTCAGTATCGGAAGGGCTTCAACGACCAACACGCGACGAAGACGAAGACTTGGGGAATCACTGCCCATCAGTCGGGACTACTGTCCGGACGCTTCCTGAGGCGTTGGTGTTACGGAGGGTGGCGTTCCGCAGACATTGCAGCTGCCTGTTAGTCCTCGGTGGCAAAATGCTTGCTAAGCATTAGGCCTGATGCTCGTGACCGGGATCCTGCTTACCGGTTGCGCCTGAACCACCGAGTAGGCCTTCCCGACGGCTACCTCGGTCACGATGTGACCCAACGGACTCTTCGTCGTTGTAGGCAGGGACAACCACCAGCATCTGGCGACTCGGCTCCACCGACCTGCCATCACGATGACGTGGATTCCTCCCGATCCACGGCACCCGATCCTGCTTCGACGACGTTGGACGGGGCGGGGTGAATACCCAGTGGCGGTAGAGGAGGAAGTTCCACGAGGTCGATCCTGCTACTACCGCAAGCTTTGCCACCAGGTACCACCTATCGCTCATGTGCCCCGCGGTAGTCACCACCGCGAGTGTGATCACATAGTTGGCCACAACCAGTGAGCCGTAGCGCGCCGCGTGCTGCGTCAACCCCCGCGAGCCCGAGGATGACATTGCGGTTCGATTGAGCAGAAAGTTCACCACCACGGCGCTGCAGTAGGCGACCGTGGTGGCGACGCCAAGCGGAACCCCATAGAACTCACGGAGTAGGGCAAGCAGTGCTACGTCGACGACAACGGTGAGACCGCCGACGACCAGGTAGTAGAACAGCTGACGTTGCAACGGCAGCGTGGGCACTGATGGCAACCGGCTGTCCGTGGGCCGAGAAGGGGCTTCGGCGTCAGACATGTCCCTCCCCGTGGCCGTGGTTCCAAAGTTGACATGCATGACGCGGGTTCAGGCCCAGCGGCCGGGAGTGTCCGCAGACACCCGCGTCAAGAACAGACGGGCATGGCGGCTGAGGTTAGCCAGCCACCGGGGTCGGCCTTTTCGGGCACGCCGATCCAGACGCACACGATAGGGGAGCCTGGACGACGAGGTGTACGGTTCGACGGCCATCTCACGACCCGACCGGCACATAGAGGTCGAAGGGCCCGATGTTCAGCATCTGGTAGCGGTCCACCGGCATCCGCAGGTGCGGGATCTGACCATCTTGGTAGACGTACGCGACCTCGCGAGGGTCGGCGGCGTTGACCGTGGCGTTCTCCTCGTCGAACCGGACGGGTAGGTGAACCGCCGCCTGGAGGCGCCCTGCGCCCAGGTAGTCGACCAGGTACGCACCCCAGTAGTCGCCGGCGACGTAGCGGATCTGCCGGGCGTCCAACTCACTGACCATCTGCTTGGCGTCGGTGTCGGGGTCGATCCACTCCCAGCCGGCCTGCTGATGCACCACGGGGACGCACAGCAACAGGACCCACACCGTCGGAACGGTGACCAGCAACCACGGCGAGTGGCGGATGCGCTCGGGGATCAGCAGCAGCCACGCCCCAAGCCCCATCAGCAGCTCTGGCAGGAACGGCAGGGCGTACCGCCCGTCCGCGATGGAGCCGAGTGGGGCGTACATCGCGAGGACCGGGAACGCCAGAACCCCGGCTACCAGGATCGGCAGGGCCTGCGGGCCCTTGCGGATCACCAGCACCACCATCCCGACCATCGAGCCGACGATCAGTAGGGCCGCGACCCCGACAGCCACCGCGTCGGGGCCGACCCATTCCCCACCCAACTCAGAGCGGAGACCGAAGGCCCGCGGGAGCAGCTCGGTGACAAACCTGGTCAGGCGCTCCGGGTAGGTGGTGACCACCACAGGTTTGGCCGATTCCGGCAAGCCGTTCTGCGCCATGAAGAGCAGCCATGGGCTGACTCCGAGCACCCCGCCGGCCGCGAGCGGCAGCCACCACCGGCGCAGCGCCCGCCGGCGGTAGAGCGTCGGCGCGATCAACGACAGCAGCGCGACCGTGCCGAAGATCGGATGGCTCCATATCGCGAACCCCGCGGCGAAC
>DATHIJ010000622.1:0-12590 GCA_035489975.1 Propionibacteriaceae bacterium
AGCACCGCCCCTCTTCTTTCTCTGTTGCAAGAGTCGGGTATTGACGGTTTTACCCTGCGGAGCATCGTGGTGTCGAAAGATCATGCTCCCATTCTCTTATTGCCTTTGTTTGAAAGCCGTTTTGATTTGTCCACCTTTGCGGAGGGATGGAGCAAGAGATCGCTGAGAGCGGCAGTCCGTCTCATCCCCTCAATTTTCCATCCTCGTGTATTGGGCGTGGGGTTGTTAGTGGGGGAATGGAGTGAAATCGGGATTGATCCGCAAATCGATGCAGGCACCCTTGAGGCGGCATGGAAAATGGCCTTGGGCGCCTTGCAGACGCTCGCGGCCGAACTCAAGAGCGACATCGTGGCATTTTACAACTTTAATCACCATGGCAAACTCCCCGGGGAAGTATTCAGAAAGTTCAACCGGGTGCAATGTCTGCCTTGCGCCCGACTGCCGATTACCTTTAACAGCCTGGAGGAATACTTAGGCCGCCTTTCAAGGGCCGCGAGAAAAGACCTGCGCCGAAAAATGCGCGTGTCCCACGAAGTCAGAGTGATTCGAAGCCGCAATATTTCTCCTTTTCTGGACAGGATCTACAAGCTCTATCTGGAAACGGTGGAGCGGTGCCCCATGGCATTTGGGGTGCACAACCGCTTATTTCTTGGAAGGATCTGCGAGAGAGTCCCGGGCGCCGAGTACACGCTCTATTTTGTGAAAGAAGAACTCGTTGCTTTTAACCTTCTCCTCGTAACACGAGAAGCGATGGTCGATAAGTACTTTTGCATGGATGTCGAGGTCGGCCGTAAATACAATCTGTATTTCTTGTCCTGGCTTGAGAATGTCCGCTACTGCGTGGAGAAAAAGATCCCTCTCTATCACGCGGGTCAGGGCGCGGAGACAACCAAAGCGCATCTGGGTGCGACGTTTATTCCGAGCTTTATTTTATTCAAGCACCGCCAGCCGGTGATTGACCGTTTTCTTATCGAGCAGCCGACAGTGATCGAGAGGATCCTCAGATACCTCGGGTTCTGGCCCGTCGTCTCCCCCATTAACCGCCCCGGAAGTACCGGTCCAGGGCCGACCGGAGGACATCCTTGTTCGCCGCCTTGATCCACCGCGCAGGCGAATGAATTCAGGCAGAGCGGGCGTCACGCGTCGCCTCGTGCTGGTGATACTACTCGCGTGGGTCGCGGCCGGTTGCGGCCAGCGGCTCGACGCTCCGATGAAACCCGATGGCTGGAGCGCCCAGCCTATCGTGATCGTGGGGCGCTTTGCCCCCGATGCCGACTTGGATCTCGCCACCGGAACGCCGGTGGGGGACGAGGGGTATTTCTTTTATGTCCTGACCGAAACGGCCAACTGGGACTTCAGTGATGCGACGTCGCTTTTCTTCTCAATTTGGCAGCGTCCCTGGGGGCATGGCTGGATCATCCTGGAAAGTCCCCGGAATCGTCGGGAATTCGGCCACACTGGCGACTTTGGGCTGGAGAGACCGCGTTACTATGAGGGGGTGATACAGAGAGTTCGGAATGGGGATCGCAACGGTATCGCTTATTTGTGGCAGACGATGTCCGATGGCCAGTTCCAGGTCGGCAAGCCCAATCGCCCCCCCACGTTCGTCTGGAGAATGCCAATTACTCGACGACGGTATCAACTGATCTATGAATACGTGATGGGGCGGAACTACGACCAGTTCGGCGTGAGGACGAACAACTGCACCGATATGGTTGCGGAAACAGCGGCGCTGGCGGGCATCAACCTGAGCCACCGCATTCGCCTCACCTTGCCGCCAGAAATGAAGGTTTGGGGTCGGACGCTGCGCGTTTGGACGGATCCACAATACCGGGTACTGGAGTTCGGCACGCCCGAGGTTCTGGAGGCGGATCTGCGCCAGCTTGTCCGGGTAGGAGTCGGGAGTGATGCCACCGAGTGGTACCTAGCCTTGAAAGACTGACGAGTTCTACTCCATCTGCTTCCGTCCGAGCCGCCGCTCGAGTCTCCCGAATCCGTTGCTGGGCCTCTCGCAGAGTGCTGGCCGGGCGACATCCTCATTCGCGGCCACGGCCGTGGTCGCGTCCGCCTCCACCTGGCGCTTCCACTCCCGTATCACGCCCGCCCTTATCACTCTCGTGGGTCGTTCCGCGGCGGGGGTCTCGGCACGCGAAAGGTGGTATTAAACGACTCGGGGCGCGTGGTAAGCTCCTAATACCACACGGGCGGTCTCGGCCTCTGCGGGCCGGTCCCGCCCAACCGAGTGGGCTTCGCGCGGATGCCAAGAACAACACGTGAGGTTCGAGAGCCGGCTCCCCGAGCATGCCGGGTGCTCACGGTCTCCCTGAGCAGGTTGCCCGGTCTCCGGACCTAGCCCCGCCGTGCTCCCCAAGTACCGATTCCTCGATCCGCCTGCGGTCCCGACGACGTTGGTTGACCTGCTGCGCGAGCGGGCAGAATGCCAAGCGGACGACCGGGCGTATACGTTTCTGGTCGACGGAGAGTCCGAGGAAGTGCATCTGACCTACGGCGAGCTCGACCGGCAGGCCCGGGCCATCGGAGCCTGGCTGGAGTCGCAGGACTTGAAGGGTCAGCGAGCGCTGCTCCTCTACCCGCCCGGGCTGGATTTCATCGCCGCGTTCTTCGGCTGTCAGTATGCCGAAGTGGTCGCGGTGCCGGCGTATCCGCCGCGGATGAACCGCGCGCCTACCGGCCTCCAGGCGATGGCCGCCGATGCCGGCGCGACGGTGGCGCTCACGACCGATGCGGTGCTGGAGCGGATCAGGCCGCTGATCGACCAGACGGCGGATCTGAAAGCGCTCCGCTGGCTCTCCACCGACCCGCCCGCCCACGCCGTCGACCAGGGGTACGAGGGGCAGTGGCGGCGGCCGCAGATCACCGGCGACACCCTGGCATTCCTTCAGTACACCTCGGGCTCGACCGGTATCCCCAAAGGGGTGATGCTGAGCCATTCGAACCTGCTGCACAACTCGGCCCTGATCGCCTATGCCTTCGAGCACACGCGGTCCGCCTCTGGCGTGTTCTGGCTGCCGTGCTACCACGATATGGGCCTGGTCGGTGGGATTCTCCAGCCGCTGTACGTAGGCCGTCCGAACATCCTGATGCCGCCGATGGCATTTATTCAGAAGCCGGTCCGCTGGCTCCAGGCCATATCCCACTACCGCGGGACAACGAGCGGGGGCCCGGATTTCGCCTTCGACCTCTGCGTTCGCAAGATCACGCCTGATGAGCGGGCCACGCTGGACCTGAGCAGCTGGACCGTGGCCTTCAGCGGGGGCGAGCCGGTGCGGGCAGAAACCCTCGAGCGGTTTGCCGAGACGTTTGCGCCTTGCGGCTTCCGGCCGGAGGCCTTCTACCCCTGCTACGGCATGGCCGAGGCGACGCTGCTGGTGTCAGGCGGGCATAAGACCGCCCCGCCCATCGTCCGCTGGTTCGATGGCAAGTCGTTGGAGGCCGACCGCGCGGTGCCGGTCGCCGCGGGCGACGACGGGGCCCGCGCCCTGGTCGGTTGCGGACAGACCATGCCCGACCAGCAGACGGTCATCACCGACCCGAGCCGGCTGACCCGCATGCCGGCCGGCCAGGTCGGCGAGGTCTGGGTATCGGGGCCAAGTGTCGCGCAAGGATACTGGCAACGAACCGACGAAACGGAGCAGACGTTCCGCGCATACCTGCAAGAGACGGGCGAAGGCCCGTTCCTGCGTACCGGTGACCTGGGCTTCACGCACGACGGCGAGCTGTTCGTCACCGGCCGGCTGAAGGATCTGGTGATCGTCCACGGTCGCAACCACTACCCACAAGACATCGAAGCCACGGTGGCCAAGAGTCACCCGGGCCTGCGAGCCGGCTGGGGCGCGGCGTTCACCCTCGAGGAGGGTCCGGAACAGAAGCTGGTGATCATCCAGGAGCTGGAACGGCACCAGCGGGCGGAAGCGGCCCAGGTGATCCGGGAGATCCGCCGTGACGTGGCCAGGGAGCATGATCTCGTGGTCGACTCGATCGTGCTCGTGCGCGCCGGGAGTATCCCCAGGACCTCCAGCGGCAAGATCCAGCGGCACGCCTGCCGGGATGCGTTCCTGGCCCGGCGCCTGGACGTGGTGGCCGAGTGGCAACGGACGGGGAGCGACGGGCCGGTCGCGGCCCCCGCCCCGCCGCCGCGCCGAGTACCGCGATCCGAGGACCGGGGCCTTGCCGAGGCCGCCGAGCCGCGTCGGCCAAAGGCCGCTCGCGGCCCATCGAACCGCAGGCGCGCGGCGGCCCGCGGGCAGACACTCGAAGCGACGGCCGAGGTCGTGCTGGACGTGGTCCGGTCGATCGGCAAGGACCGGACGGTCGGGCTCGAGCTGGACTCGTCGATCGTCGAGCTGGGGCTGGACTCGCTGGAGCGACTGGAGATCGTCGCGGCGCTGGAGAGCCACTTCGGCGGCCGGCTCCCCGACCAGGTCGTCGCCGAGATGTACACGTGCCGCGAAGTCATCGACGCGGTCCAGAAGCACCTGGTGGACGGCCGGGACACTCGCGGGGCGTCGGGGGCGGTCGAGATCCCATCGGAAGATTATCGTTTCGATCTGTATCCGGAATACATCAAGCTGAAGCAGGACCTCGAGATGCTCGAAGCGACGGGATTGGGCAACCCATTCTTCAAAGTCCACGACCGGGTCGCCAGCAACACGACCGTCATCGGCGGCCGGGAAATGATCAACTTCTCGAGCTACAACTACGTGGGCATGTCGGGCGATCCGGTGGTGGCCGCCGCCGCCCGCGCCGCGATCGATCGCTATGGGACGTCGGTGTCGGCCAGCCGCCTGGTCTCCGGGGAGACGGGCCTGCACCGCGAGCTGGAGCGGGGGATCGCCGACTTCATCGGCGTCGACGACGCGATCGTCTTCGTCGGAGGGCACTCGACGAATGAAACCACGGTGGGCCACCTGTTCGGGCCGGGCGACCTGATTCTGCACGACGCGCTGGCGCACAACAGCATCGTCCAGGGGGCCATCCTGTCCCGCGCCCAGCGGCGTCCGTTTCCCCACAACAACTGGCGGGTGGTGGACAAGCTGCTGGCCGACCTGCGCGGTGACTATCGCCGCGTGCTGGTGGCGATCGAGGGCGTCTACAGCACGGATGGCGATATCCCGGACCTGCCCCGGTTCATCGAAGTGAGCAAGCGCCACAAGGCCTTCCTCATGGTCGACGAGGCCCACTCCGCCGGCGTCCTGGGGCCCCACGGGCGCGGCATCGGCGAACACTTCGGCGTGGATCCTCAGGACGTCGACCTCTGGATGGGCACCCTGAGCAAGTCGTTCGGCAGCTGCGGCGGATACATCGCCGGTTGTCGGGCGATGGTCGAGTATCTGAAGTACACCGCGCCGGGCTTCGTGTACAGCGTCGGCATCTCCCCGGCCAACGCGGCCGCCGCCCTCGCGGCGATCCGGCTGCTGACGAGCGAGCCCGAGAGGGTGGCTTCGCTTCACGAGCGCGCGCGACTCTTCCTGGCGCTGGCTCGGGCGCGGGGATTGAACACCGGCCTGAGCCACGACTCCCCGATCGTGCCGGTGATCCTGGGGGACTCGCTTCATTGCTTGCGCCTGTCGCAGGCGATGTTCGACCGCGGGATCAATGTCCAGCCGATTCTCTATCCGGCGGTCGAAGAGCGGGCGGCGCGACTGCGGTTCTTCATCACGGCCAGCCACACCGAGGAGCAGATCCGCCACTCGATCGATGTGACGGCGGAAGAAGTCGAGCGAATCAACCCGAAGTACCTGAGCCAGCCTCGACCGGGTCACGCTTAGGCATCGGGGTGCTGGCAAGATGGTTCTCAATATCGGAGACAAGAAAACCAAGCTGCTCTTGTCGTTGGCCAAGACCCCGCTGCTGTTCTATCCGCACTACAAGTATCACCTTCCGCTGCCGTCCGTGCTGATGATCGAAAACACGAATCACTGCAACGCAGAGTGTGTCATGTGTCCTCGGGACACCCTGTCAAGAAAACGCGGCTTCATGGACTTTGGGCTATTCGAGAAGATCATAAAGGAAGTGTCCGGTGTGAGGCGCAAGCCCGTCACGCATTTACACGGGTTTGGCGAGCCGCTGTTGGATAAGTTGCTAGCCGACAAAATCCAGCTCGCGAAGGCGTACGGAATCACGCGCACCTATATCGTGACGAATGCTTCACTACTGTGTCCGGAGACATCCAGGAGGATCATCAGCGCGGGCTTGGACAAGATGAAGATCAGCTTCTATGGTACCGAGGAAGAATCGTACAACGACACCATGAAGAGATTGAATTTCAAGGTTACGTTCCAGAACATCAAGGACTTCTTGAGGATCCGGAAGGAGATGAAGAGCGCAACCCCGCGGTTGATCCTTCAATACCTTCCCAACGACACCAACCATGCCAGAACAGAAGAGTTCAGGTCTCTGTGGAACCCGTTGATTGATCCAAGCGTGGGTGATTGTTTGAATGTCAGCTCGTTGCACAACTATGGAGGCGGAAGAGCCTACAACCCTCTGGGGAATAAGATCGTGTCGGTCTGCTATTTCCCTTGGACGTCCATGTCAGTGCTCTGGGATGGCAGGGTCGTTACCTGTTGCATGGATTCCAACGGGGTTCAGGTTCTGGGAGATCTCAACGCCCAGAGTGTTCAGGAAGTGTGGAATGGACCGGTGCTATCCGGGGTCAGAAGCGAGTTTGGAAAGCTCGAGTACAGTAAGTATCCAGTCTGTCTGTCCTGCGATTGGGTGCGTAGGCGTTAGAATGGCCGCTCCGGCCGACGAGGCCGGCCGGACCGTGCCGCAAGACCTGACTCGGTTGGATCCTCAGGCGAAGTTCTTCAATACCTCGGTGCATCCACAGAGAACCTCGGGAGAACGGTCGACCGGAGCCTGGTAAGTGCGGGAGCTGCGGCTTTCCTTCGAGCCGCTGTCCTCGGCACGCCCCCAGGCCTCCCCCGTCCAGACGAAGGCAATGAGGAACAGCACCGGCAGCAGGATCATCGTGGATCGTCGAGTCACGAGGCCTCCCGTCCGGGCCGTCTGCGCCTTCATCGCTTGAGCCAGGAAGTCCAAATCCACGGTCGGGGCGGGAGCATGCGTGGACCGACGATCGGGATGGCGGCCCCGATGAGGGCGACCATGGCCATGGCGATCAACCCGGCTCCCACGAAAACCACCATCGCGATCACGACGCTATTCATGACGTGTCCTCCGTCATCGACTTGCGGGGCCTTGGTCGGCGTCAGTTCGAGAAGAGGTTCGAAAAGAAGCCCTTGACGCTGTGGCCGACGGCGACGGCGCCATCGCGCGCGTTGCCCCAGGCGGTCTTCGCGGGCGGCTCGGCCGCCTTCCCCGCCTCCTTCAGTTTTTCACCGCTGTACTTCGCGCCTTCGGTAACCGTGTTGCCGATGCCCTTGGCGGTCTCTTTGACGCCTTCCCCGATCTTGCCGTCGGGGATCTTCTTCGCGCCGCTCTCGACCTGACCGGTGGCCGCCTTCACCTTCGAGTCATCGGCCGCGAGGGCGGATCCGGATGCGAGCAGCGAGAGCGGGAATACGAGCACGATGACCAACGCGAGCTGTTTCATGGAACCTCCTTTTTTGGACCGGGTCGATCGCGGTTCTCGCGGCCGACCGTGTCCTGGGGCCCGTTCACTACGGGGAGAGTCTAATCAGCGACAACCGGCCTGCCTATTGGACCTTGGCCTACCCGGACGTGCCGCGGACGCACCCCTAAAGCCGTAATCCCAAGAGCCAATAGGCGGGCGCCCGCGGTCCGCGTAGGGTCGGGTCCAGGCAAGGCGCTGTTAACTGTTTTCAGGAGGCACGAACAAATGATGCGTGGATCCACGAGGATGGGAGTGATGTTGGTGGCGATGCTCACGCTGACGGTGCTCTTCGGGGTCGGCTGCGCGAGCGGTCCGTTTGAGGACCCCCGCAACATCGGGCCGGCCGGGCCGATGGGGATGACGGGTCCGCAGGGGCCCCAGGGCCAGCCGGGGCCGACTGGAGTGGCGGGCGTGCAGGGCCCAGGTGGCCCGCAGGGCGTGACTGGCCCCGAGGGCGTGAAGGGCCGGCAGGGCCCGCAGCGGCCCTGGGTGACGTTCGCTGACTTTCTCTTCGACTTCGATCGCAGCGCGATCCGGAACTCGGAGACCGCCAAGATCGACAAGGTCAACCAGTACATGAAGGAGAACCCCAACATCGAGATCGGTCTGGATGGCCACGCCGATCCGCGCGGCACCCACGCGTACAACCAGCCCCTCAGCCAGCGTCGCGTGGACGCGGTCAAGGCCGCCCTGCTGAGCGCGGGCATCGCATCGGACAAGATCACGACGGGCGCGTTCGGCGAGACGCAGCTGAAGTGCTCGGAAGCGACCGAGGAGTGCTGGCAGCGTGACCGTCGGGTCGAAGTGCTCGTCCGGCGTGGAGAGTAAGAGGATCAACCTATGAGAATTCTCACGAGTCTTGTCGTAGTGGCCGCCCTGTCCGGGTGCGCCTACCAGAGTGGATACATCGATCCGCAGGGAGTCTGGATCGCGAAGGGTGAGCCGTATGCCAAGGGTACGTGCCGCTCGAGCGCGCCCTACGCCATGGGACCGCAAGGCCCGGTGGGGCCCGCGGGGGGTCCTGGGCTGGCCGGAGTGCAGGGATCACCGGGAATCGCTGGACCGACCGGGCCAGAGGGTCCGGCCGGGCTGGCCGGACCGGTCGGAGCTGTTGGCATGACTGGTCGTAGGGGGGCCGCTGGCGCGAACGGGTGGTCCTCGATGGAGAACGTGAACTTCACGTACGGCAGTTCGGACCTTCAGCAGAAGTGCAAGGAGAAGCTCGCGACCTTCGCCTTGTGGATGCAGAACAACCCGCAAGCTCAGGTGAGTCTCGATGGCCATCAGAGCGACGCGGATGACCGGAACCAAGCGCTGGCCGCGAATCGTGTCACCGCGGTCAGGGATGAGCTCGTGAGACTGGGGGTCTCGCCCGGTCGCATCGTGGTGGGCGCCTACGGGAAACAGGCGCCGGTCTGTCACACGACTACGGACACGTGTCGGGAGTCGAATCGAAGGGTTGAGATTCTCGCAGTCAGATCCTGAGGTCGTCGGAGCATCCCCTCCGCGCTTCATCTCGCGGAGGGGATGCTCGGTAACCTGAGGGAGGACACGATATGAAGACATCGCTCCACGAGAGTGGCAGGGTCGCGGTCGGCGCCATCATAGTGATGGTGCTCATCGTGCTGATCGGTGGGCTCGTATGGACCTATTCGTCCCGCCGCGGGGAAACCGTGCGGGACACCTTGCGGCTGGTCAAGGACTCGTCGCAGGACGCGGCCACCACCACCAAGGTCAAGACGGCGCTGTTGCTCTCGAAGCACGTCTCGGCTTTCGACACCGCGGTGGGCACCGCTCGAGGTGAAGTGACCTTGACGGGGGAAGTTCCGAGCGAGGACATCAAGAGACTTGCCGCCGCCATCGCGCAGGACACCTCTGGCGTCAAGGGAGTGCACAACAACCTGACCGTCAATCCCGGCGTCGCGGGCAACCCGGAGGTGGCGAGCATCGGTGACCGCGTGGCCGATCTGGAGATCAAGACCCTCGTCACCGATCAGCTCGCCCAGGCCCCTGAGCTGAAGGACGAGCGCATCACCGTCCAGGTGAACAAACGGAGCGTCTCGCTGGATGGAACGGTCAGTTCACCCGCCCAGCGGCGCGCCGCCGACCGAATCGTCCTGCTGGTGCCCGGAGTGCAGCACCTCACGAGCAATCTCGTCGTCACCACTGCCGCGGGCGCCCCGGAGAGTCCGGATGACAAGCTGGCGCATCGCGTTGAATTCGAGCTGTACGCGACAAAGGCGGTGGCGCTCAAGGATGTGCAGATCCGATCGCAGGACGGATCGGTCTTTCTCGGCGGCAAGGTAGGCTCCCGCGCGGAGAAGCTCCTGGCGGAGCGAGTGACGCAGTCGGTCGGGGGAGTGAAGAAGGTCGTCAACAATCTGAGCACCTCGGAAGAGCCGCGGTAGGTGTCGAGAACCCCGGAGGCTTGTCACATGGGTGTGCAGATGATCACGCGAGTCATGCTGGTGATGAGTGTCATGGTGCTGGCGGTCGGCTGCGCGACGCGGCAGGGAAGGGGCCCGAGGGCCCACCTCACCCCGATTCCGCAGCTGGCGTTCTCGAGCGTACGAGGTGTACGCGCGGAAATTGCGCCGGCGCGCGCCGAGAACGGGTGGCGCACGGCCATCCCGGTGGGCTCCGAGCAGGTGTTCCAGAAGTGAGACCGGGCACAAGTGGTAGGAGGTGATGAAGCATGGAGACCCTGTTGATCATCCTGGTGGTGTTGTTCTTACTCGGTGGTGGAGGCTGGGGATATTCTCGTTGGCATAGGTAGCGGATCGTTGGCCCCACCGGGCCGGCGCTTCCGGGACCGTAGCCGGACGCCGGTCCGAAGGAGTTGGCCGATGGAGGAGCCGGGATGGAACGTGCAAAGCGCAGCAGCCGAGGAAAGCGACAGAGCGCGCCGCGGCCGGCGCCCCGTATCGGCCGAAAGGATCTGCAGGATCCCGATCGTGATGTGACGGAACCGGTTCGCCCGGCTCCGAACGACGAGCCCCCGCCCGCTCGAGCAGCGGCCGCCTGATGCCTGCCCATCCTCCGAGAGCCGCTTGACGCTGTGCCCTCGCCGGGGCAGTATCCCCCCGACATAGAGGTCACGGGTGGGGGGGCGGGGCCGGGGCCAGAGGGCCGTGGTCAGCGCGCGCACGAACGGCAGGGCAGCCGCAAGAGGGGGACGCGTCATGACCGACCTTGGGCGAACGCCGCGGACACGCCAGCGCAGGTCCCGAATCGTGATGGCCCTCGTGGTGGGGCTACTCACCACGGTGCTTGCCGCCGGGGCCCTTGCCCAGATGGCCAAGAGCGGCCTGATCGGCAAGCTGGAAGGACCGGAGGTCGTCACCGACCCCGCGAAGGTCCCCAAGACGCTGAACGAGGCCCCGCAGCTCGCGGCGCTGGTCAAGGCGGGCAAGCTCCCGCCGGTGGCCGAGCGCGTCGGGCAGGACCCGCTCGTCATCAAGCCCCTGCGCGAGATCGGCCGGTACGGCGGGACGTGGCGCGCCGGGTTTACCGGTCCCGCCGACTTCTGGAACGGGTTCCGGTGCTGCTCGGGGCCGGACCACCTGATGTTCTGGGACTACACGGGCGACAAGGTCATGCCGAACCTCGCCCGGGGCCTCGAGATGCAGGACGGCGGGCGCGCGTGGCTGCTGCACCTGCGCCGCGGCATGAAGTGGAGCGACGGCAAGCCGTTCACCGCCGACGACTTCGTGTTCTGGTTCGAGGACATCTACCGGAACAAGGACCTGATCCCGACCCCGTCCGCGGCCATGGCCATCAACGGCAAGCAGGGCACAATCGAGAAGGTCGACACCCACACGGTCCGGTTCAAGTTCCCCGAGCCCTACTACATGCTGCCCGACGTGCTGGCCGGCTCCACCGACCTCGCCGGCCAAATGTTCGGGTACCGCGGCATGGGCGGTATCGCTCCAGCCCACTACCTGAAGCAGTTCCACCCGAAGTACGCGGGAGCGGCCGAGCTGGACCGGAAGGTGAAGGAGGCGAAGTTCGACAGCTGGGTGCGCATGTTCCTGGCCAAGAACGACTGGGCGCTCAACCCGGATCTGCCGGTGCTCTCGGCCTGGAAGACCGTGACGCCGATCAACACGCCGACGTGGACGCTCGAGCGCAACCCGTACAGCGTCTTCGTGGACACCGCGGGCAATCAGCTGCCCTACATCGACCGCGTGGTCCTGGCGCTGGCGGAGAACCTGGAGGTGCTGAACCTGCGCGCGGTCGCCGGCGAGTACGATTACGCGTCGAGGCATGTCGACCTGGGCAAGCTCCCGGTCTTCATCGAGAACCAGCAGAAGGGCGGGTACAAGGTCTATCTGGATCCCGGCGACTACGGCGGGGACATGATCATCAAGTTCAACCTGAACTACGACGCCGACCCGGAGATCGGGAAGTGGTTCAACACCGCCGACTTCCGGCGGGCGCTCGCGCTCGGCATCGACCGCGACCAGATCAACGAGCCGTTCTGGCTCGGCACGGGTACACCGAGCTCCGTGGTCCCCGCGGACGGCAACAAGTACAACCCCGGTCCGCAGTACCGGAAGATGTGGGCCACCCTCGACGTCAAGAAGGCCAACGAGATGCTCGACAAGCTCGGGCTGGCCAAGAAGGACGGCGACGGCTACCGTCTGCGCGCGGACGGCAAGGGCCGGCTGCGCATCGAGATCATGACGCTCGGAGGCCGGTTCGTGCAGTACACGCAGATCGCCGAGATGATCCGCGAGCAGTGGAAGAAGATCGGCATCGACCTCCAGGTGCAGGAAGTCGAGCGGAGCCTTGCGCTCAAGCGGACCGCGGCCAACGAGCAGCAGCTCGGCGCGTGGAACAACGACGGCAGCGAGCATCTCTTCACCTTCCCGCTCCACGTGTTTCCCTTCGAGCTCGCCGCGGTGGCTACGTCCGGGCCGCTCTACGTCAAGTGGTTCCACTCCGCCGGCGCGCAGGGCAAGGAGCCCGAGCCGCGGATGAAAGAGCT
>DATHIJ010000623.1:0-3727 GCA_035489975.1 Propionibacteriaceae bacterium
CCGAATGCAGGAGCCTCGATCGAGGCCAATGAAGGACTAGCCGAGCTCTTCGACGGTGGTGCGCAATTCGAAGCAGCGGTGCTCGATCAGCTGATCGCCTCCTGTGGCGGACGAGTTGTCGATCTTCGGCCATTGTCCGCCAATACGCCCGAGGTGCAGATCGGAGCCTGTCTGGAGGCCATGAGCTCCGGCGCTGAAATGATCATCGGGGGCTGCCTGCCTGTTGATCTTCGCGGTCACCGGGTCGGCTCGCCTGATCTGCTGATCCGGAGCGCCGATAGGGCAGACCACCCGCCTGCTTATCACCCTGTTGAAGTGAAGTGGCACAGGATCATCGCGCGATCCCGGCCGGCCGAAGACAACACCGAGGAACCACGCGTGCTGCGGTACTCGACCTTGACCGACCCCCGAGCGGAAGCGGCCCTCGGCATCCCGGGGTACGAGCTACGGCTCGGCAGCCGGGCGGCTGACTTTCTTCAGTTGGCTCACTATCACCGGATGCTGGAAGCCTGCGGTTTCGGCGCCGAGCCGGCGCTGGCCGGTGTCATCGGAACTGATGATCTTTTCGAAGGACCGGTGTTGGCTTGGGCCGATCTCGCTGAGCCGCAGGTGCGGACCTTCTCCCGCAGCAGCCCTGAGGGTTGGCGGCTGCGTAGCTTGCTCGAGCGTTATGACTACGAATACTCGTTCCGGATCAAGATCGCCGAAGTTGCACAGCAACAGACCGGTCGTCCGGAGCAGGACCCAGAGCTGCTGGTCCGGCCCATCGTCAACAAGGAGTGCCCTCGCTGCCAGTGGTGGGAGCACTGCCTGCCCCAGCTCGACCCCGATGATGTCAGCTTGCGCATCGACAAGGGCCCTCTCGACATGCGAGAAATCGCGACGCTGCGGCGTCACGGCATCGCGACCATCACAGAGCTTGCGGATGCCGATCTTGATCAGTTGATGGAGTGGTATCTGCCCGAGGTCACCCATCGCGAAGGAGCCGAAAGCCGGATCAGAGTGGCAGCGCGGCGAGCCCGGATGCTGCTGGAGGGCACGTCGTTTGACCGCGAGACCGCCGGACCGATTGACGTGCCGCAGGCCCATGTCGAGATCGATCTTGATATTGAGAGCTCAGCGGATGGCCGGATCTACTTGTGGGGATTCCTGATCCACGAGGGGGACGATGAGGCCGCCGTTTATCACGAGTTCAGCGAGTTTGATGATCTTGATGACCGCAGCGAGCTTGCTCTTGCCGCCGATGCGTTCACCTGGCTGCGCAGCGTCGTCGAGTCCACGCCGTCGGTGGTCGTGTTCCACTACAGCGGCTATGAAGTCGCCAAGATCAGCGAGCTGGCTGGCCGGGAGCACGACGAGTTGTTCGACTGGGCTGCGGCGTATGCCGAGGAGCACTTCGTCGACCTATTGGAGATCGTCAAAGCGCACTACTTCGGCGTCAGCGGCCTGGGGCTCAAGTTGATGGCACGGCATGTGGGTTTCAGGTGGCGCGACGACGATCCAGGAGGGCTGAATTCCCAGCTGTGGTTTGCCGAAGCCGTGCACGGTGAGGCGCCGGATGCCCGGGCTCGGGCGCGGCGCCGGGTGCTGGAATACAACGAGGACGACGTGATCGCCACCAGCCAGGTCAGAGCGTGGCTGCGAGCGCAGTGATCTCCCGGTCCAGAGTGCGGCGGTGGGCCCGATCGATGACGGCATCGACAAGCTCCATCCCAGCAGGTGGCTCCGCGAGCACCTCGGCTAGCTCGATAGCGGTCTGTACCCGCCGGTAGGCGATTCCTGCTGCGGCCGCCAAAGCCTCGAACTGCAGTCCCTGGGGCGTGCCGAACAGTCTCTCGAAGGCGCCCATGTGAGCGGGCTCGCCCTGTTCCAAAGTGGCAAAGATGCTGCCCCCATCATCGTTGGCGACCACCAGCCTGAGATCCGGCCGCGGCTCTTCCCGTCCGATCACCAGGCCGGTCGCGTCGTGCAGCACAGTCAGATCGCCCAGCAGCGCGTGGGTCGGGCGCTCCAACGCGAGCGCGATGCCTGCGGCAGTCGAGAGGTTCCCGTCAATTCCCGATAGTCCCCGATTCGCATAGACCAGCGGGGAGACCGAGTTGACTGGGGCAAGGTCGAGATCGCGGATCGGGTTGGAGGAACCCGCGAACAGCGGGTCCCCTGCACCAAGGGCGGCCCATACCGCTGCGGCCAATGCCGGTCCGGTGAAGTACGGCTGCGCTGCTAGCAGGTCGTCCAGCCGCTCACGGACCACCACATCCGCTTGCTGCCAGGCTTCGAGCCAGCCACGGTCGATTGGCTCGGGCAGTTTGACTGCATCGGTCACCAACGAGGCTGCGCGCCCGGGGTCGATCCAGTCCGCGTACGCCGAGACCACAACGAGCTCGACATCATTGCGGGCCAGCAGCCGGCTCACCGGTCGCGACAGGGTCGGGCGGCCGAAGACCACGGCACGCTCAATCCCCTCGGCGAGAGTCGAGGCGAGCAGCAGCCGGTAGGTGGACAGCGCCGCCGCGCCGCGGCGGGCATTGCTCGACGGCTCGGCAAACAACGGAACCGCTGCCCGAGCAGCAAGATCAGCGACGGCGCGGCCACGGTCGGGCTGGCAGTCGCCGGCGATGATCACCGTCTGAGCTCCATCGGACAGTGGCATCGGTTCCGCCTGGGCGTTGGAAGCGGTGATCACCAGCTCGGGGGCCGGCGGCGGCCAGGCAAACTCCGCCGGCAGCAGCGGCTCGCTGAACTCGACATTGAGTTGCACCGGGCCAGGCATCCGCGACCTGGCCCCCGTGGCTGCCGTGATGAGCCGGGCTACCTCGAAGCGCCAGGTTCGATGATCAAGAACCTCGTCCGACAGGCCCGCATAGCCGCGCACCTGCCGGCCGAAGAGCTGATCTTGGTCGGCGGTCTGGTTGACCCCGGTGTTGATCACTGCGCGCGGCCGACTGGCAGTGATCACGATCAGCGGCACGTGGCCGTGCCAAGCTTCTAGCACCGCCGGATGCAGGTTGGCCGCCGCGGTGCCAGACGTGGTCAGCACCGCAACCGGTGCGCCGTAACCCTTGGCAAGCCCGAGGCCCAGGAACCCGGCAGTGCGCTCATCGACCCGGACGTGCAGCCGCAGCAGCCCGATCCGGTCGGCCTCGAAGCACTCATACGCAAGCGGTGCACTCCGTGCGCCCGGAGCCAGCACAACATCGCGTACGCCGCGGCTCATCAGCTCCTCGATGATCACCCGCGCACACGCGGTGGCGTTACCCGTCATGCGCCCTGAGCCTGTCGAAGGGCCAGCTCCCGAGTCTGCACGAGACGAGCCTGCCAGAACCGCCGCACCTGGTTGTCGGGCCGGTGTTTCTCGAGCGCCGCCTCGTCGATGGCCAGATCACTCACCTTCATCACTCCATCCACTGCGATCAGTGGCTCCCTGGCCAGATCATCGGCGAGCAAAGCGACGGTGTTCAGCCCGCAGGCGTACGGCAGGTCAGGCAGCGCAGCGGCCAGCGCCAGGCCGGCCCTGATCCCGATGGAGGTCTCCAAAGCGCTGGAGACAACGACAGGCAGGCCGATCCGCTCGGCAATCTGCAAGCAGGCTCGTACCCCGCCGAGCGGTTGCACCTTCAGAACGGCGATGTCCGCGGCGGCGCGATGGGCCACCTGGTACGGATCCTGAGCGCGCCGGATGGACTCATCGGCGGCAATCGGCACGTGCAAACCAGATCGCGCGAGT
>DATHIJ010000624.1:0-4121 GCA_035489975.1 Propionibacteriaceae bacterium
CCGCGGCCAGAAGAAGCCGCGCAGACCGTCACCTTTGGTTCTCGGCACAACGTGTATGTGCAGGTGAGGTATCGACTGACTCACCACATTGTTGATCGCTACGAAGGTGCCTTGCGCACCCAGCGCTGCACTAATCGCAGACGCAACGCGCTGTGCCATGGTCAGCAGCGGAACCATGAGATCGCCCGGAAGAGTGAGCAGGTTCTCGACATGGCGGGTGGGAGCGACGAGCACGTGACCCTTGAACACCGGCCGGTGATCAAGGAAGGCGATCACCTCCTCCTCCTGGGCCACCACCGCGGCGTCCAGCTCACCGCTGACAATCTGGCAGATCACATCGCTCACCGGCACGAGACTAATGGCACTCCGGACACGCACTGATTGTGGTCGCTTGCGTCAACCCACGACCTCGTAATGGCGCACCGACGGATCACGTTCGACAAGGAAGCGGTCGTCTTCTGGATAGTAGACAGCCTGCTCGATGTCATCGCCGGCAAACGTCCGGATGCTGTCCCGGGAGTCCCACAGGGAAAACGTGATGATCTCGGAGCGATCGCCGTCGTCGCGACGCAGCATCCAGGCGCCCTGGTTGCCCGGTGTAGATCTGTACTCAGCCATACCTGTGCTGCTGATGTAATCCGCGTACGCAACAGCGTCCTCGCGCCGCACCACGCCCCGCCAAATCCGCGCGATCATGGGTCGACAGTACTTGCGAACGGGCGACGAGTGGTGCTGAGACTTCCCGGTTTACTCCGAGTGCAGGTCGAGTCTGTCGATTAGGTCCTGGATCGCTTGCAGCACGGCGTCGGGACGCCGGAAGTGGAGGGTCACATGTCCGACGTCTTCGATCAGTCGATTCTCTCCATGTAGGGAGTGAGCCCACGTCGTGTAGAGGCGTCGCTTGCCCTCAATCTCCTCGCGCAGCAGCGACTCGGGTATGCCCTGGGATACCGCTGCTTTGAACGGGTCGATGCCCATGGAGGTGATGATGATCACCGGCACACCGGGCATCCCTCCCGCGTGGCGGACCTCGTCGTAAAGCTGCTCGACGTTCGTGGCCTCCTGGAGGCCGGCCCGCAACCAGGCCAGGCTGACGTGGCGTTCAACGAGGACCTTGCTGATCTCCTCAGGCCAGTCCGTCATCTCCTGCTCGAACAAGTGGCGGTAAAACTGGATGAGCTCGGCGGGCAACTCATCAGGCAGTGCCTCGCCGGGGTCCCAGGCATTCCACTGGTCGACCAAATCCTTGGGCATGTACGCGGAGTAGTCCTCGTGCGCAGGGTCGAGTAAAACCAGGCCGGCTACCTCGCCTGAGAATCGCTGCGCGTAATGACGGGCGTAAAGCCCGCCGAGGGAATGCCCGACCATCAGGTAAGGAGCGGGCACCTCGGCGACATTCAGCAGCGCTCGTAGTTCATCGGTGACATCCACGGATGTGCGTGGCAGATCCACCGCGTCGCTCCATCCGGTTCCAGCCCGGTCATACGTCACGCTCGTGGTGAGTTCAGCCGCACGCTGCTGAACATTGAGATAGTCGAGGCCGACTGCGCCACCGCCAGCCAGGAACACGACCGCCGGACCGCCGCTACCCGATTGGTGCAGCAGCAATCGGACGCCCTCTACGTCGTAGTACCTCCCTACGGGCGGCGCGGGCTCAGGGCTGGTATCGGATCGGAGCTCGATCGGTCGCTGTGTTGCTGAATCCATCTGGCAGTGCTTTCTCAAGTTTGAGACTAATATCGAATGTGAGATTGTAGCACAGTGGACACGCTTGATCTGCTGCTGCACCCGGTGCGGGTGCGCATTGTGCACGCCATGTCTGGCGGGGTGACGCGCACCACGTCCGACCTGCTCGCTGGATTGCCCGACGTCTCGAAGGCGACCGTGTATCGACATGTGAGCCTGCTGGCTGAGGCAGGAGTACTCGAAGTTGTCAGTGAAAAGCGAGTGCACGGCGCCGTCGAGCGCCGCTACCGGCTGTACCGACCGCGGGCGGTCATCAACCCGGACGCAGCGGCGGCGATGACCCTGGACGAACACCGTCGTGGGTTCGCTGCGGCGATTGCTGCGCTAGTGGCCGAGTTCAACACCTACCTCCGCCAACCGGATGCGGACCCAACCGAGGACAAAGTCGGATACCGGCAGATCCCGCTATGGCTCAGCCAGGATGAACTAGCCGAACTCATCAGCCAGATACGCACCATTTTGGTGTCCACGATGGACAACTTGCCCGGACCGGGTCGCAGACTGCACCTGCTCAGCCCAATTCTGTTTCCCATTGGGAACGCAGAAACAGGAGACCGACCTCACTTCAACAGGTAGTCACCGAACGTGAGTTCGAATATCCTAACACCATGAGCACTTCGGCTTACGTGCCGCCGGGTTGGCCCAGCCAAGTGCGCCCGCCCGGAGCATCTGGTTGGGAAGGCACAGCCATCGCATACCTGCTGGATTGCTGCCCGCCCGACTTCCGCAGCTATCGCGTGCTGCGCAACCATCCGATCGTGCTGGCGCAATTCGCCACTCACTTTGTCAATGGTCAGCACGAAACGTCACAACAGGGACTGGCCGCGGTCCGCACCAGCCTGGGTGAATACGTGGGAGCAGATGTCTTGGAAGCCGCAACTCAAGCCTGGCTCGAGCAAGGTGCTCGGCTAGCCCGCACCCGTCGGGCCGTCGCGTTGGTGGAGGAGGCTCTACGCGGTCGCGTCTTTGTTCGCAAGCTGTGAGCTGGCTGAGCGGGCCACGTGGGTTGCGACACAGTTCGATCATCAGAGCCGCTCAACACGTAAACTCAAGCCCATGTCAGCCGCCCCGAACGGACTGTTGAGCTCGATCCGTAGCCCAGAAGACCTGAGGGACCTGACGTTGGATCAGCTGCAGGAGCTGAGCCTGGAGATCCGCTCGTTCCTGATCGAACAGGTGTGCCAGACCGGCGGCCACCTTGGACCCAACCTTGGAGTCATCGAACTGACACTTGGGCTGCATCGGGTCTTCGACTCCCCCCGCGATCCGATCATCTTCGACACTGGGCACCAGAGTTATGTGCACAAGATCCTGACGGGCCGGCAAAATCAGTTCCGCACGCTACGGCAGCGCCACGGGCTGTCCGGCTACCCAAGCCTGGAGGAGTCCGAGCACGACTGGGTAGCGAATTCACATGCCTCAACCGCGCTCTCTTACGCCGACGGATTGGCCAAGGCCATTCGGCTGCAGAATAAGCCGGGCACCGTGGTCGCATTTGTCGGCGACGGTTCCCTCACCGGCGGGATGGCTTGGGAGGCCTTGAACAACATCGCTGCCTCCGACGACCTGCCGCTGGTGGTCGTAGTGAACGACAACGGCCGGTCCTACACCCCGACGGTCGGAGGGGTGGCACGACGCTTGACGGGGCTGCGCACCAACCCGCGCTACGAGCAGCTTCTGGAGCTGGTGAAACGCGGTGTCAGCCGGGCGCCCCTGGTCGGCAACGCCGCGTACGACATCTTGCATGGCATCAAGATCGGGTTGAAGGACGTGCTGGCACCGCAGGGGCTGTTCTCGGACCTGGGCCTGAAGTACATCGGGCCAATCGATGGTCACGACATTGCCGAGGTGGAGCGTGCGCTGCGGCAAGCCAAGCGGTTCCGCGGTCCGGTCCTGGTGCATTGCATCACGCGCAAGGGCAATGGTTTCAAGGCCGCCGAGGACCATGAAGAGGATCGCTTCCACGCCGTCGGCAAGATCAACGCCATTACCGGCGAAACCATCGGGGCTACGGCTGGCCAGACCTGGACCGAGCTGTTCTCCGAGGAACTCCTTCGGCTGGGCAGCAACGACCAAAGAATCGTCGCCATCACCGCAGCGATGGTCTATCCGACAGGGCTGCACCGGTTTGCCCGGGCGTTTCCCGATCGCTGCTTCGACGTCGGTATCGCCGAACAGCACGCTGTGACCTCGGCGGCTGGGCTTGCCATGGGCGGCTTGCATCCGGTGGTCGCGGTGTATTCCACTTTCCTCAATCGGGCCTTCGATCAGGTCCTCATGGACGTGGCGCTGCACCGGTGCGGAGTGACCTTTGTGCTCGATAGGGCTGGCATCACCGGGCCGGATGGAGCTAGCCATCACGGTATGTGGGACAT
>DATHIJ010000625.1:0-2547 GCA_035489975.1 Propionibacteriaceae bacterium
AACGCCGGCTGGAAGCTCGTCCAGATCGGCCGCGCCACCACCCTCTAACGCCGACTTGTCAGAATCTGAGGGGCCTATGGGTCCCTCAGATTCTGACAAGTCGGCGGGGGACACCCGCAGCGGCAAGGTCCGACGCGACCAGTCTGGCCTCAACGCGAACCTCGTACGAGGTCGCCCGCAGCACCCGCCGGCCGGAGATCACGACCTCACGCTCACGACGCATGTCGGCCTCCCAGTGCTGGACTTGTAGATGGTGAGCGCCATCGACTTCCAAAACCAAAACCTGGCCGTCTGGGAGATCCCACTCTGCGTCAAGGAAGCGCAGCTGACCGTTCGATCCGCGGCGCGGTGACTGCTGGCGAGGTGGTGCCAACCCGAACTTCCGGCAGAGCCGTGCCAGGTCGATCTCACTCAATGCCTCTGCCCCACCAGCAATGTCCCGAATCGCTTCCCGAAGGTATGCCTTGTGTCGGACTCTGCCCACGTAGGCCAGCTCAGAATCGAGCTCGTGAGCTGTCGCCAAGCGCTGCTGAACGACGGCCGCCATCATCGCGCACGCGAAGCGTGGCCATGGTTGCCACGCTGCCGCGTCGATGGCTGAGCGTGCCACAGGGGTGCGCGGAAGGCCGTCATCGCGCACGTGCCACTCGGGCTTGACCCTGCGGGACTCATGCACAACGACGTCCGGCAGATGGGCTACTTTGGCGCCGCGTGGCACTAGCAGATGAATCTGCGCAGCCTCGGCGGCGAATCCTTGAAAGCCCGCAAGTTCCAAAGCGGTATGGCTTGCTAGCGCCGAAGGATAGCCGGCATCAAGCACGGCGACCCACATGAGCTGGTTTCGCGTCAGCACAGTGTTGTGCATCGCGACCACGTGATGTCCCCACGCGCGCCATCGCCGGGCTTCAATCTGGTGGCGCGCGAAATCAGGGCTCAGGCCAAAAACTCGAAGTTGATCCCGATGCACGATCCCCTCCTGATCAGCAGCTAGTCGTGCGAGCGCATCAGTGAGGTTCGCCATGACATACACGGCGCCGATTGTTGGCGAGTGAACGCCCTCACGGAAACCCACTCAGCAACATCTGTGGATAACCGCCGAGCTACTCCGACTTGTCAGAATCTGAGCGGGCTATAGGCCCCTCAGATTCTGACAAGTCGGCGTTTACGAGAGTTAGGAGAGGCGGGAGGAGAGGTTGGTGTCCAGCGTGGCAAGGAACTCCTCGGTGGTCTGCCATGGTTGGTCAGGGCCAACGAGCATCGCAAGATCCTTGGTCATGGCGCCGTCCTCCACAGACTTGACGACCACGTCCTCCAAGGACTCAGCGAAGGCGATCACCTCTGGAGTGTTGTCGAGTTTCCCCCGGTGCTTGAGGCCGCCGGTCCACGCGTAGATGGAAGCAATCGGGTTCGTCGAGGTTGGCTTGCCCTGCTGGTGCTGCCGATAGTGCCGGGTCACCGTGCCGTGGGCAGCCTCGGCCTCGACGGTCTTGCCATCCGGCGTCATCAGAACGCTCGTCATCAGCCCGAGCGAGCCGAAACCCTGAGCGACGGTGTCGGACTGCACGTCGCCGTCATAGTTCTTGCACGCCCAGACGTATCCTCCGCCCCACTTGAGCGCCGCCGCGACCATGTCATCGATCAACCGGTGTTCGTACGTCAGGCCGGCTGCCTTGAAATCGGCCGCGTACTCGTTCTCGAAGACCTCAGCGAAGATGTCCTTGAAGGCGCCGTCGTACGCCTTCAGGATCGTGTTCTTGGTCGACAGATAGACCGGATAACGGCGCTCCAGTCCGTACGCGAAAGACGCCCGCGCGAAATCGGCGATTGAGGCGTTGTAGTTGTACATGCCCATCGCCACGCCACCGTCGGCCGGGAATTTCGTGACGACATGCTGGATCGGCTCGCCACCATCTTCTGGAGTGAAGGTGATCGTGAGCTCGCCGGGACCGGGCACCTTGAAGTTGGTCGCCTTGTACTGGTCACCGTGCGCGTGACGGCCGATCACGATCGGTTTGGTCCAATTGGGCACCAGCCGCGGGATGTTGGAGATGATGATCGGCTCCCGGAAGACCACGCCACCCAGGATGTTGCGGATCGTCCCATTGGGCGACACCCACATCTTCTTGAGGTTGAACTCTTCCATCCGCGCCTCATCCGGGGTGATGGTGGCGCACTTGACGCCGGCGCCGTGCTTCTTGATCGCGTTTGCGGCGTCAATGGTGACCTGGTCGTCGGTGGCGTCGCGATGAGTGATGCTGAGGTCGTAATACTCCAGGTTCACGTCGAGATAGGGGTGGATCAGCCGGTCCTTGATGAACTGCCAAATGATCCGTGTCATCTCATCGCCGTCGATCTCGACGAGAGTGCCTTCGACCTTGATCTTCGCCATGCCGCCAACCTATCGAACGACCAGGTGCCGCTTCGACCGGCTCAGACCGCATCCGGCGGCCGGTACACCAGGTCGACCCGGTCCTGAGGTCGCTGCGCCGCTTCGTACGCGTCCTCGCTCGGCATCCAGTCGGTGAGCCAGCGATCCATCCGCTCCGG
>DATHIJ010000626.1:0-3143 GCA_035489975.1 Propionibacteriaceae bacterium
CGCGGCGGTGATGTCGGTCGAGTCGGTCGTTTTGGTGTTCCAGGGCAGCTCGAGGATGGTGTCCAGCCAGGTACGGATCCAACCAGATTCCGGACTCTGGTCGCTGGCCCGCTCGAGCTTGCCAACCTCTCGGAGTGCGGCCTTGCGTACCTCATCCGGCAGGTCGGCCGCCTCAACGCGCGCCCGATAGTCCTCAGCACCGTCCGGCTCGTCCTCGCCCAGCTCCTTGCGGATCGCATTCAGCTGCTGACGGAGCAGGAACTCGCGTTGGCTCTTCTCCATCCCTTCGCGAACATCGTCGGCGATCTTCTCGTTGACTTCGGTCTCGGCGATGTACGCCTTGGTCCATTCGATCAGCGAGGTAAGCCGCGCCACGACATCCGGAGTTTCCAGCAGCTGGCGCTTCCGTTCGTCACTCAGCCATGGTGCGTACCCAGCGAGGTCAGCCAGCGTGGAGGGATCGGTGACCCGGTTGACTGTGTCGATGACCTGCCAGGCGTCGCGGCGCTGCAACGTGGCAATCACGAGTCCCTTGTATTCGGCGGCGAGCTTACGGACTTCATCGGTATCGTGCGCCGGCTCGGGGAGTTCCTCAGCCTCAACCCAGAGCGCAGCACCAGGGCCCGAGACTCCGGATCCGATCTTGACCCGCCGCTCGGCCCTGATCACCGCCGCCGGTTCTCCGGTGGCAAGCCGGCCGAGTTGCACGATCGTGGCCACCACACCGAACGACGCGTAGCGGTCCTCAAGGCGGGGCGCGACGAGCAGCGTGTCATCGCTGTGGGCTTTCGCCGCATCCACTGCTGCGCGGGCGGCGTCGTCGAGCTCGATCGGTAGCACCATGCCGGGCAATACGACGAGGTCGGTCAGAAATAGGACAGGTAGCCGGGTTGTCGACATCGAAAATTCGCCTTCCAAACAAATGGCTCGCAAGTTGAGCGTCATTGACTCAAGGCTTTCGCGGGCGAGTTTCTTCCCGGCGATCGGATGTTCTCCCTGAGCGAACTCACGACTGGGTCTTCAGCGCACCGACCGCATCGAAGGCTGCCTCAGGCCGCCGCGCCCCTCAGTCACCGAGTCCAGCCGAGCGGGCCCGGATGATCGCCTCCGCCCGGCTGGCCACTTGGAGCTTGGCGAAGATGTTGGAGATGTGGTTACCCACGGTGTGCGGTGCCAGGCCGAGCCGGCTGGCGATCGCGGCGTTGTTCAGGCCGCTGGCGATCAAAGTGAGCACTTCGCGCTCGCGAGGAGTCAGTTCCGGAAACACCGTACGGTCGGCCCTAGCGGTGCTGAAATAACTGAGCGCGCGCGCGGCAACGCCGGCGCCGAAGATGACCTCGCCACCGGCGACAACGGAGATGGCCCGAATCATGTTGTCCGGGGGTGCGCCCTTCAGAACATAACCAAGAGCGCCGGCCCGCATGGCGGCGAACACTGACTCGTCGTCGTCGAACATCGTCAGCATCAACACCCGGACGCTCGGTGCCGCTCGGGAGATCTCGCGGGTTGCCTCGATCCCGCTCATCCCTGGCATCTGGATATCCATCACCAGCACATCGGGCTGAACGGTGACCGCGGCCCTGACCGCTTCGGCGCCTGTCGACGCCGTCGCCACCAGCTCGTAGCCCTCGACCGCGGACAGCAGCGCTCGCAGGCCCTCCCGAACCACCGCGTGGTCATCAGCGACAACGATGCGCAGGGTCACGACAACCCCGTGTCCTCCGAGACTGGGGTGTCTCGGCGTATCCCTGAAGTCTGCGGGAGCGGTAGCTCGACATCGACCCGGCCACCAGTGCGGTCGTGCTGGATCCGGCAGCGGCCGCCAAGCTCGGCCGCTCGCTCCCGGATCGAGGTCAGACCGACTCCAGGCTGCCAGCTGCTCTCGAGGTTGCTGCCATCGTCGTGCACCGCAACGTGCAGCGTCCCACCGGAAGCACTCAGTCTCACGGTCGCCGCCGAGGCGCTGGAGTGCCGTACCACGTTGGTCAGCGCCTCCATCACGATGCGGTAGGCGGCCACCTCCACTGCCGCGGGAAGCTCCGGCAGTTCGTTCGGAGCTTCGATGCTGACCTGAAGGGGAGCTGCGTCTTCGCGCCGACCCAGTAGCGCGGCCTGCTCCCGTAGCGCCTCCAGCAGGCCGAGACTGTCCAGCGCAGGCGGCCGCAGGTCGTAGACCAGCCGCCGGATATCGTCCAGCGCGCCCGTCGTCTGCCGCCGCAGCTCGACGAGCAGATCCGCGCTGCGAGCCGGATCGCTGGGCAGCAGGCGCAGCGCCGCCTCGGCGTTGAGCACGACCCCTGTCAACACCGGTCCAAGCCCGTCATGCAGATCGCGTCGCAGCCGTCGTCGTTCCTCCTCCCGGCCGGTGATCACCTGCTCGCGCGACCGCCGCAGCTCCTCGGCCAGGGTGGCAGCGTGTACGGAGGCGGCGATCGGGGCCGCGAGCAGCTCAAGGACTCGTGCGTCCTCGGTGGACAGCCGGGACTCTCCAGTCCGCAGCCCGATAACCAGCTCGCCGAGTGTCTGCTCGCCGCGAAGAAGTGGCGTGGCGTGCCGGCCCGCAGGCGGCTCACCGAAGGAAGCGATCTCGACGCCGTGCACCACAACCGCGGCCCACGGGAACCGCATTACCCGCACCAGCGCCTCGCGCACCCCGTCAAGACCGGCACCTCCCGCAACACCGACCTCGCCGAGCCGCTCACCAACCGCCGCGACCGCCCGCACCGGGTCCCTGCGGGCGCCGTAGATCGCCCGGTCGACCGCCCGCTGCAGCCAGACGCGAACCGGGTGGAAGGCAACCGCGATGACCAGCGTGGCGGTCAGTGCCGTGCCCAGTCCGACACGGGTCGGGAGCAGCACGCCACCCAAGGCGACGATGGCTGCGTAGACGCCGATCACGGCCGCGGTGAGTACGACGTACACAACAGACCGCGAGAGCACCAACCGAATGTCGAACAGCTGATACCGAAGCACCGCCACTGTGATCGAGAGCGGAATCAGCGCGATCGGCAGGATGGTGAAGATGCTGTCGGGCAGTACGGGGTCCAGGACGGCAAGCGCGACCACGATCACCAAGGCGAGCAACACCCACGAAAGCTGCCGCCGGACCTGCGCGGAGCCCCGTCGGAAGCGCACAACGAGTA
>DATHIJ010000627.1:0-2495 GCA_035489975.1 Propionibacteriaceae bacterium
TCTCCGCGCCGGAGACAACCGGCACGCGCTGGGTGTGCGAGGCTGACGAGGTCCGCGACTTCTCGTTCGTCGTCAATCCTCGCTTCCACCTCACGACGCGCGTCGTGGACGCGACGACCCTACGGGTCTATACCGAGACCGTGTCCGGGGCGGTGACGGCCGACAAGGCAGTGCAGGCCCTCATCGGTCTCAACCAGGCTTACGGGACCTATCCCTGGCCCGATCTCGTCGTGGCCGAAGTCGGTGCCAGCGGCGGATACAGCATGGAGTACCCGCGCGTCATCCACATGACGCGCTCAAAGGTGACCGATACCTACGTGATCTACCACGAGGTCGCGCACCAGTGGTTCTATGCGCAGATCGGCAACGATCAGCAGCGGGAGCCGTGGCTGGACGAGGGCTTTGCCGACTTCTCCGCGCGGTGGCTGATGGGGATCGGCGAGAATCAATGCTCCACGCGTGACGTCGACAGCCCCGTATTCGCCTGGGATGCCGAGTCGATCTCCGGTGGCGACTGGCAGAGCTGCGACGGCTACTTCCACGCCATCTTCTACAAGTCGACCGAGTTTCTGAACTCGATTCGCGCCCGGATGGGCGACGCGGAGTTCTTTGCCGCCATCCGCGCGTTCGTCGAGGAGCACCGCCACAGCGTGATCATCACCTATCGGCTGCTCGATCACCTGGAGGACTGGAACGCGGCGGACCTCTTGCCGCTCTACCAGGCCTACCTGCGCGCGTACGATCCCGGCGTGGCACCCGTGCACCGCCCCTACCGGCCGGCCCTGTGTCGCACGATCGACTGCCGGACGACCGCCTGACTGAACCGTCAGGAGGTACGCGCCGTGGCTGGCATCGCCAGCAAGAGCTTTGACGATCCGGACGACGTGCTCGACTTCGTCCACGGGCGATCGCTCATCGTCAGCGTCAACGAGGAGGACGTCTGGCGCTCGGAGCTCGCCCCGGGCTGGAACTGGGACGAGGACCTGGAACCCTACGCGGAAGGTGCCACCAGCTGCCCCATGACCCACCGCGAGTACGTCGTCTCAGGCCGCATCCGCTACCTGATGACCGATGGAACGGAGGTGATCGGCACGCCGGGCGACTACCTGTTCATCGAGCCGGGCCACCGTGCCTGGGTCGTGGGCGATGAGACCTGCGTGCTGATCGACTGGTAAGGAGTCGATCCTTGGCAAACGAACGGACGTATCCGTGTCTACCCACTGGCCAACTCGACGAATCGATCGCCTTCTATGAAACTCTCGGGTTCCAAAAGACATACCGGCAGGTCCGCCCAAACCCGTACGCGGTCGTAGCCCGCGAAGAGATACACATCCATCTCTTCGGCATCGAAGGTTTTAATCCGGCCGAATCGTATGGCAGTGCCATCGTGGCGGTACCGGACCCCGACGGCCTGTATCGTGACTTTGCTGCCGGATTGCGGAAGACGCATGGCAAGCTGCCAGTCGCAGGCATCCCTCGCATCAGTCGACCGCGGAAAAAGTACGGCACGGTGCGCGGTTTCAGTGTCGTTGACCCGGGCGGGAACTGGCTGCGGATCTCCAAGTTGGGTGAATCTGAAGAGGAAGATTCAGCGGAGAAGGCGGAAGGGTTGGCGCAGATCGTCTACGTTGCGGCGCGGCTGGGAGATGCACATGGGGATGAAGCGCTTGCGCTGAAGACCCTCGAGAGCGGCACGACCCGTTTTGGCGAAGCTGCCACACCAGCGGAACTCGCGGGGGCGTATCTGTATCGAGCGGAATTGGCCGTTCGGACGAACGACCATGCGTTGGCTCGATCATCACTCGCAGCGGCGAAAGCGCTTGAGCTGACTGACGATGAATCGGCTGCTCTCGCGGATGAATTCGCTCACGTGACCGAGCTTGTCAACCAGGAATGAGGTCGGAGGTCCAGGCATGAGTGAGATTGCTGACGAGATCCTCGCCATCGAGAAGGGCTTCTGGACGCAAGTGGACGACCCGCGGTTCTTCGAGGAGAACCTGGCGGACGAGGGCATCTCCGTGATCGAGCCGATGGGCTTCATCGAGAAGCGACAGGCCGTCCAGATGACTGCCGACAAGCCTTACCAGAACGTTGAG
This sequence comes from Propionibacteriaceae bacterium, assembly GCA_035489975.1. Taxonomy (GTDB): domain Bacteria; phylum Actinomycetota; class Actinomycetes; order Propionibacteriales; family Propionibacteriaceae; genus Microlunatus. Next base: position 2,097 of record DATHIJ010000627.1, read on the forward strand.
ATGCAGGACGTCGTCCTGCACCAGGTCACGCCCGACTGCGTCATCCTCGCCTATCACGGGGAGGGGACGCCTGAGGGCGACAAGACGCCCCATCGCAGCAGCATCGCGTCGACCTACGTCCAGCGGAACGGCCGATGGCAGCTGGCGCTCACCGCCCACCAGCCCTGGAAGCCGGAGCATTCCTGACAGCCAAAGGTCCGGCGAGATCGGTACCGCCGGGGGATCTGCAACGACCGTCTGTGCCGGCATGATGCCGCTCATGGACGGTCGTCGAGACGATCAGTTTGGGAGCGGGTCTGGAACCCGTCCGCTGGTCGCATCCGCCGAGCCCCTGCAGCGGCATCCGGGGCTCACGTCTGATCCGGCGAACTCTGCCGGAGAAGCGCAACCCGCGGCCGC
>DATHIJ010000628.1:0-4386 GCA_035489975.1 Propionibacteriaceae bacterium
GTTCCTCATCAGGTGTTATGACGGCCTCCTGCCAGCGTTCACCGGCGAAAGCGCGGATCGACTCCACGTCCTCCCAAATAGTGACGTATAGATACTCCGTGGAGGGCGCATCGCGGGGCCTCCCCACATGCTGCGCTACGAGCCCTGACTGTCGCGACACGAGCGGAATGGCCTCGCTACGGAGAAACGATTCAAACTCAGACTGCTTGCCGGGATGGATCGTCGGCCGGAATACGCGGATGATCATGGCATTCCCCTCGCTGTTGTGAAAACGATCCTGAGTGTTCTGGATCGCGCCGCCGCCGCCGTCAACCCAGTCTGTGGAACTCTCTCGCCCATCGTGACCAGCGCGAGCCGTCTTGAGATGGCTGACGTGGGGTCAAATGCCAGCTCGGACACTCGTTATCCGTCTGGCGACGGCAAACGCAAATTGCCTGGGGCGCGATCGTAGTCTCGCGTGTTTGAAGTCCCTTGATGATCGGGATCTCACTCAACTGCTGGGTCTCTCGGCCACCATTTCAAGTGCCTTAGATGTATAGACCCGATAGCCGATCCCGGGCTGATAACCATGGATCTCCGGCGTATCCAAACTGTGCATGAAGGACAAGATCTCGTCGCTGAAGACCTGACCGGGCACCAGCACCGGGAACCCCGGCGGGTAGGGCGTAACAAACGTCGCCGAGACGACTGATTCGCCGGATTCCATCTTCTCCGCGACCTCATCGGCCAGCAGGACCTCGCACAATGTGTGGTCGTAGGACAAGAAGAATGCCTTGCGGACATCACCCTCCGGTGTCGGCGGGTCACTCTCGATCAAGAACGCAGGGTGGAAGCCGCTGAAATGCGGTAACGGAGCGGTCGGATTCGTCAGGTGCGTCACGGCGCGCTCGAACACCGCCCGCTCGGCCAGGTTCATCTCCGAGGTATGGAGGTCGATGTCCCGCGCGATGCTGACCAGAACCTCAATGAGATAAGCGACTGAGCTCCGCGTCGTTCCGATGTTGGTCATGAACAAGACGGTGTTACGGGAGGTCTTGTTGATCTGGATACCGAACTTGTCCATCAGCCGTTTGTGTTTGAACGTGGCACCGTCGATTCCCGTGAGACCGATGTAAACAGTCACCCGCGACGGATCCAGCACAAACTCGTCCTGCTCCCAGGCGGTGACCATATTGCTGAGCCCGGTACGCAGCGGCTGGGCAATGCCGGAGGCTCGATATCGCTCCGGGATCATTTCTGCCGTGCTCAGGCAGTGCATGTATCTGCCGAGCAGCGGATGATGATCAATTGCGTCGCGCAGCCTCATCGCGTACTCGAGCTGCCGTTGCACCAGCTCGAAGCCCTCCAGCGCGGCCTGTCGCCGACCAAGATCAAGAGAAGCCAGGATCTGGTAGTTGGGCGATGTCGAGGTATGCGCCATGTACGCCTCGCGGAAACCTTCGGCTACCTTCAGCGCGAAGTCTTGATCGTAAACGTGGATCATCGACCCCTGGCGGAGTGAGGTCAGCGTCTTGTGCGTCGACTGCGTGGAGTAGACGCGGACCCGGGCCCGCGCGGGATCAGGGCTCAGCCGATTGTTGATCAAGGCTTTGGTGGTGTCGTCGCGCGGTAGCGAGGCCTCGTACTGGGCGCGGTACTCAGTGGAGCGCAACTTCTCGGCAAGAGCACGCGCCGCCTCCATCGCTGTACGTGCTCGATAGACATGGTGGAACCGGGCGAAGGCAAACCACGCCTCGTCCCACAGGAACACCAGATCCGGCTTGATCGCCAGGCATTCCTCCATGACGCGGCCGACGTCATAGACGATGCCGTCAAAGGTGCAGTTCGTCAGCATCAAGAGCTTGACCCGATCAAGCTTGCCCGCCGCTCGCATCGCCAGCAGTTTGGACTTGATCTCCGACAGCGGTACGGCTCCATACATCGAGTACTCATTAAGCGGGTACGCGTCGAGGTAGCAGACCTCCGCGCCAGCCATCATCAGCCCGTAGTGGTGCGACTGGTGACAGTTGCGATCAACCAGGACGATGTCGCCCGGCGCGAGCAACGCTTGCGCGACGATCTTGTTGGCGGTGGAGGTTCCGTTGGTGACGAAGTAGGTCTGTCGGGACCCGAAGGCCTCGGCTGCCAGTTGCTGGGCGTCCCGCAGTGGCCCGATCGGCTCGAGCAACGAGTCCAGCCCGCCGGTGGTTGCCGATGTCTCCGCGAGGAAGATGTCCAGGCCGTAGAAGCCGACCATGTCGCGGATCCAGTGCGAGTTCACGATCGACTTGCCCTGCGAGATCGGCAGCGCATGGAACACTCCCGTCGGCCGCTGGCTGTATGCGCGAAGCGCCTCGAAGAACGGCGTACGGTAACGGTCCGCGACACCGGCGAGGATGGTCAGGTGCAGCTCAAGGGCGCCCTCCCGGGCGTGGAATACCCGCCGGAAATGATGGCTCAGCCTGCCAGCGACGTCCTCGACGGCAATGTCGGTCATCAGGTAGAGGTCGACCTCGGGACGGATCTGGGCCAGCCGCGGCGCCAGGATCTGGGCGCGTTCATCGGGGGAGTGGTCGGCGAGATCGTCCGCCAGCGGTGCGTCGGCGAAGTCGGCGAGACTGCTGAGATCGCGTAGCGCGGCATGGGCGAAGCGTCTCCTGATCACGCATGCCTGGATATTCGCGTTGAGTCGCATCGCCACGGCTGCCTCGACGCCGCTGCCCACGACGACCAGGTCATAAATAAACCGATCTCCGGGCCGGCGCCAGGTGTGCACCTCCTCACGGAGGCGCTGCTCCTGTTTCGGCGACATGGTCTCGACGACGAGGACCTCGAAATACGGCCTGCTGAACGGATCGTGATGCGAGGTGCTGACGATCAGGTCCTCGGTGTCGTCGCGATGCTCACCTTGAGCGATGTCGTCGAAGGAACCGATGCGGTAGGACTCCGTGACGAGCGCGCGATTGATCCGAGCTACCAGCCGGCCCAGCCGTTCCCAGGCTCCAGCTGCCGCGAGCTCCTGGACGACGCCAAAGGCCGCATGGCCAGGAAACGCCCAGAACTGCTCCAGTGGCGCCAACGCCGCGCACTGCGCATGTACGGCATCGGTCATGCTGTTGTCGACCGGCTTCGTGCGGCGCAGCGCGGTGACGATCCGGCCAGTCGCCTCCTCCAGCCGCGACCACGAATCTGCCCGGAATTGCCACCAGCTGTTGTACGCGTACGCGCCGGCTTGATCGACCATGATCAACTCCTAGAGCTCCGGGCCCCCGACCACCTTCCAGTGACACTAGACCGCGCCATCAGTGCTGATCAACAGCACAACACTGTCCTCGCTGATTGCCAGCGCCGCCCGACGACCGGAATCGTCCAGGGCCGACCGCACGCCGGCCAGTGCAGCACCCCCACATGGTCCGGCTGCGACCCCGAGCTCGTTCAGGCGATGCATCGCCGCAATAGCCTGATCATCGCTGACTGTGACACCGGCGTCGAGGCCGTCGCGGATGCTCGGCCAAGCGATGCTGGACACGCTCCCGCAATTGAGTCCGGCCATGATCGTGGGCTCGGACGTGTCAACGCGGACCGGTCTGCCCGCCGCAAGGCTCGCGGTAACACAGGCCGCCGTGACCGGCTCGACGGCTAGGACCGCCGGTCGCTGTTGCAGGGCTGGAGCGCGGTAATGCAGCAATGCGGCCTGCAGCAGCGATCCCACGCCGGTAGGCACGGCGACCAGGTGGACCGCTCGGTCGCGCAGCTGCGCGGTGATCTCATCGAACAGGGTGCCGTAGCCGTCCACGATCCATCGCGGGATGTCTTCGTAGCCTTCCCATGCGGTGTCTTGTACGAGCAGGTCGTCGGGATGGCCGGCGGTCGAGCTGGCGGCGGCCCATACCACCTCGTCGTAGATCAGGTCGGTTTGGACCACCTTCGCGCCTTCGTTGGTGATCGCCTCGACCGTCTCCTCGGCCGTTCCCGCAGGAACGTAGATCCGGGCCGCGAGCCCCAGCAACGCGGCCATTCGGGCTACCGCGCGACCGTGATTCCCGTCCGTCGCCGTAACCAAAGTGGCCGGCGCCGAGCGTTCCCGAAGCTCGATCAGGCTCTTCGCCGGAGCCTCGAAGCCGCCGCGTTGACTCAGCGCGCAATTCACAGCCCAGGACGCGCCGAGGATCTTGAAGGCAGGCAATCCGAGACGGCCCGACTCATCCTTGAGCAGCACTGCACCGACGCCGAGCTCCGTAGCCAGTTCCGGAAGCTCCACCAGCGGCGTCGGCCGGTAGCCGGGCATGGAGGCGTGGAACTCTTCTGCCGCCCTTCGAACGGCCGGTGCCGATGTCCAATTCCGCGCCCCGGGTCGAGTCGCCCACTGCACAGATTGAGCTCTCACTCGACAGTGAACGTCAGCGA
>DATHIJ010000629.1:0-5489 GCA_035489975.1 Propionibacteriaceae bacterium
TACGTACGCCGCTTGTCCCAAGTGCTGCATGGTGTCGCCGATCACGCTGACCAGCCTGACTGCCGCGGTCACCGGCGGATCCCAGCGGGTATCGACAATTCGATCCAGCTCGGCGGCCGTGATGCCATCCACATAACGCAAGGTGAGCTCGTGAACCGCTTGATGGTAAGCGCCGAGGAGCTTGCTGCTCACGCGAACGGCTGCGACATCCTTAGGGCCGTGGCCATATCCGGTGGCCCGCGTGTTGAAGGGCAACCCGAACCTCTCGCGCCACTCCGGCCACACTTGCTCGACCTGTGCCAGATCGGCCAGGTGATCGTCCTGGACTCGGCTCAAGTGCCAGATCAGCCATGCAATTGAGTTGGCCTCCGGATCGGGACGGTAGCTGGCGGTCTCGTCAGTCAGGCCGTCGGTGAGGTCAATCACCAGCTCGCGTACGCGCCCGAATGCATCCACCAGAATCTGCTTCACGTGATCACTCATGTCACCGAACCGTAGGGCATGTCGTTGGACGGCCAGCAGGCCCTCTGTCGAAGTTAGCTCTCCCTCACAGGTCCTTGGTTTGGTTACCGGCGAGTAGCATAATGGATGTTACTGAGAAGTAACTTGTCCGTCGAGGTGCCCGATGAGTCATTACAAGTCCAATCTTCGCGATATCGAGTTCAACCTCTTCGAGGTGCTCGGTCGCGACGAGATCCTTGGCACCGAACCGTACGCCGACCTCGACCGCGAGACCGTCTCGGCGATCCTTGCCGGCGCCGATCAGCTTGCGAGGACGAAGCTTGCCGCTTCATTCGCCGATCAGGATCTGCCTGTCTTCGATCCGAAGACCCACTCGGTGACCGTGCCGGAGTCGCTCAAGAAGTCCTACCGCGCGTTCATGGACTCCGGAGCGTGGCAGCTCGAATTGCCCGCCGAGCTCGGTGGTCACGTGACCCCACCGTCAGTGCAGTGGGCCATGCACGAGCTGCACATCGGCGCCAACCCGTCAGCTGCGCTCTATACAGCCGGTCCCAAGTTCGCGTACATGTTGTGGGCCGTTGGCAATGAACGGGATCGACGCATCGCCGAGATCATGATTGAGCGGCAGTGGGGCGCCACCATGGTGCTGACCGAGCCGGACGCGGGCTCTGATGTCGGCGCCGGACGGACGCGGGCAATTCCGCAGCCCGATGGCACCTGGCTTATCGAAGGCGTCAAACGTTTCATCACCGCCGGCGAGCACGACTTGACCGAAAACATCATTCACCTGGTGTTGGCCCGGCCGCAGGGTGTCGCAGGCGTCGGCGGGCCCGGCACCAAGGGTCTGTCTCTCTTCCTGGTACCCAAGTTCCATTTTGATCTTGCAACCGGTGAGCTGACCGGCGAGCGCAATGGGGTCTTCGCCACCAACCTCGAGAAGAAAATGGGCATCAAGGCCTCCACGACCTGTGAGCTGGCCTTTGGCGACGCTGGGGTGCCTGCCAAGGGCTGGCTGCTAGGCGAGGTGCACAACGGCATCGCGCAGATGTTTCACGTCATCGAACACGCGCGGATGCTGGTGGGCGCCAAGGCAATTGCCACCCTGTCTACCGGATATCTGAACGCCCTGGAGTACGCCAAGGCACGAGTCCAGGGACCTGATCTCACCCGGGCCGCAGACAAAACCGCGCCGCGCGTGACCATCACTCACCACCCTGATGTGCGGCGTTCGTTGTTGACGCAGAAATCCTTCACCGAGGGCTTGCGAGCGCTGCTGCTCTACACCGCGACAATCCAGGACCGGAACGCCATCGCGCGGGCGTGCGGTACCACTGACGATGCAGCCGAGCGGCTGAACAATTTCCTGCTGCCGATTGTCAAAGGCTACGGCTCGGAGCGCTCCTGGGTGCTGCTCGGAACCGAGTCGCTGCAGACCTTCGGTGGCTCCGGTTTTCTTACCGACTATCCGATCGAGCAGTACGTGCGCGATGCCAAGATCGACACGCTTTACGAGGGCACGACTGCAATCCAGGGCCAGGATCTGTTCTTCCGCAAGATCGTCAAGGATCAGGGGCGAGCCCTTGGTGATCTTTCGGCGCAGGTCAGTCAATGGGCAGCCGCCGAAGGCGGGAATGGTCAGCTCAAGGAGGAACGCGGCTTGCTGCAGCAGGCCTTGCACGATGTCGCCGCAATCGTGGCAACCATGATCAACGATCTTCGTGCATCAGTTCCGGGCGGAGCGCACGGTGATGTGCGGAACGTCTACAAGGTTGGTCTGAACACCACGCGACTGCTGATGGCGCTGGGCGACGTGATCTGCGCTTGGTTGCTACTCCGGGGGGCCGAGGTGGCACTCGAGCGGCTCAATTCCGAGCTGGCAGAAGACGAGAAGTCCTTCTATGAGGGCAAGGTTGCCTCGGGTCGCTGGTTTGCGCGTACGGTGTTGCCGAGGCTGTCAGCCGAGCGAGCCATCGCCGAGGCCACCGATCTCGCCGTTATGGACCTGCCAGAGGCAGCCTTCTGACCTCATCTGCGCGACACAGCCCTGTCTGTGTGATGGGCTGGTAGCGGTCGGCGGCAAGGCGAGAGACGATTGGCGCATGACTCAATCCCCTACCTCGCAGCCGTCACGCATTGTCATTATCGGAGCCTCACTGGCCGGAGGCGGCGCCGCTGTCGGGCTGCGAGATCAGGGATACCAGGGCGAGCTGACGCTGATCGGTGAGGAGAGTCAACTCCCGTACGAGCGACCGCCGCTCTCAAAGGCAGTGTTGCTTGGAGACGCTGACGAGCCCGACTGGGTCGCCGATGAAGCAACCTACGCCGACAAGGGCATTACCCTCCGGCTCGGCACCATGGCCACCCGGATCGACCGGAATCGCAAGATGGTGGTCGCCAGCCGCACTGAATATCCGTATGACAAGTTGCTCGTCGCCACCGGCTCGGCGCCGCGGCGGCTGGATGTCCACGGTTCGGAGTTGGACGGTCTGCTGACCCTGCGAACCCTCGAAGACTCTCTTGTGTTACGTGAGCGGTTCACCGAGGGCGCCAGGATCGTGATCGTCGGAGCCGGCTGGATTGGTTGTGAGGCTGCGGCAGCCGCGCGGAAGCACGGTGCCGAGGTGACCATGATCGAGCCGCGGTCCCAACCCTTACTCGCTGTCGTCGGCGAGCAAATCGGCGCAACGTTCGCAACGCTCCATCGTGATCATGGGGTCGACTTGCGGCTAGGTGTCGCCGTCAAGGGATTTGCCGGCGACGGCGTAGCGTCGTCGGTGCAGGTCAAGAGTGGTCATTCCATACCGGCTGACACGGTATTGATCGGCGTCGGTGCCGCACCGAACATCGCGCTCGCGGACGCGGCCGGCCTCAAGTTGGCTGATGGCGGGATCGCGGTCGACTCCACGCTGCGTAGCTCCGATCCCGACATCTACGCTGCCGGCGACGTGGCCGCCCATGATCATCCGAAGTATCGGCACCGGGTCCGCGTGGAGCACTGGGCCAATGCCAAGGATCAGGGTTTGCATGTGGCGGGCAACTTGCTGGGCGCCGAAGCTCCGTACCAGCTGCGGCCATTCTTCTTCTCCGACCAATACGACCTCGGCTGCGAGTATCGCGGGTTCGCCGACCCCACAAAAGACCGGCTCGTCGTACGAGGAGATCTGGCGTCGCGGGAGTTCACTGCGTTCTGGCTCCGAGACGGCGCCGTGGCCGCCGCGATGAATGTGAACCAGTGGGATGACGGCGACGCCCTGCAAGAGCTCGTCGACTCCGGTCGTCAGGTCAGCGACAAAGAGCTCGTCTCCTCCTAACCGACTTGTCAGATCTGAGGGGGCTATAGGCCCCTCAGATTCTGACAAGTCGGCATTAGAAGAGGAGGGCGAGAGCCGGGTCGCTCAGGATTGCGGCGACATCGGCAAGGAAGGTCGACCCTTGGGCGCCGTCGGCGAGCCGGTGGTCGAAGGAGACCGACAAAGTGGTCACCCAGCGCGGCTCAATCCGCTCCTCAGATCCATCGTCCACCACCCAGGGTCGGCGACCGATCTGGCCGAAGCAGAGAATGCCGGACTCCCCTGGGTTCAGGATCGGGGTACCGGCGTCGACACCAAACACCCCGATGTTGGTGATTGTGAACGTGCCGCCCGCCAGGCCCGCTGGCTGAGTCTTGCCCTCGCGCGCCGCTGTTACGACCTCTTGGAGGGCAGCTGCCAGCTCGGCCAGGCTGAGCGACTCGGCACCCTTGATGTTCGGTACCAGGAGGCCACGTGGCGTGGCTGCCGCGATCCCTAGGTTGACTGCGCTCTTGAGCACGATGTGCTGAGCCGGCTCGTCCCAGAAGGAGTTGAGCTCTGGCGTACGCCGCAACGCCAGGCATACCGCTCTTGCGACGATCACGAGCGGGGACACCCGAAGATCAGCAAGCTCCCGACGCGTCCTGAGCCGTTCCACCAGCTGCATCGTCGCAGTCACGTCGCAGTCCAGCCACACTGAGACATGTGGCGCCGTGAACGCGGAGCGCACCATCGCATCCGCCGTCGATTTGCGTACGCCCTTGATCGGGATCCGCACATCCTCTCGCGGCGCTCGAGGTTCTGATGGAGCGGTGCCGATCTCCTCGGCGGGCTCTGCTCGTTTGCTTGCCGCAGTCACATCGTCTCTAGTGATCACCCCGCCCGGCCCGCTGCCAATGAGGCTTCCAAGATCAACACCCAGGTCCTTGGCCAGCTTGCGCACCGGCGGTTTGGCGAGTATCGCGCCACCAGAGGGCGTGGTCGCGGGTGCTGTCTCACCCGGCCCGGGCAGCGGGGCACCGGCCGGCGCACCCTGCTCGGACTGCAACGGCTCCCGGTCGTCGGCCCGGCGCGATACCGGAGCACGAGTAGAGAATGAATCGGCAACCTGGTCGTGCGTCTCTACCGGGCCATCTCCGGCGCCAGGCCGTGGGCGTCGTTTGGCTGTCCCGGTACGCGGCCCGTAGCCAACCAGGTTGGGCACTTGGGCCTCCTCGCTGCCGCCATTGGTCTCAGCTGGTTGTGCCACCTCGAGGCCATCGTCGATGGAGATGATCGGCGTGCCCACGTCGACGGTGTCACCTTCATTGACCAGGAGCTCCGTCACGGTGCCGGCGTACGGAGTCGGCAGCTCGACCAGGGATTTGCTGGTCTCGACCTCGAGCAGGATGTCATTGATCTTGACCTGATCGCCCACCGCCACCCGCCAGGTGACAATGTCGGCCTCGACCAGACCCTCCCCCGGATCTGGCAAGCGAAATGTGTGCAACGCCATGCGAGCCCTCCCGACTCAGTAGGCCAGTGAGCGATCGACCATATCGAGTACCCGATCAAGATCAGGAAGGTACTCCTCCTCGACACGGCTCGGCGGATAGGGGATGTCAAAACCGCCCACTCGGAGCACCGGTGCTTCGAGGGAGTAGAAGCACTGCTCGGTGATGCGCGCGGCAAGCTCAGCACCCAGCCCAAGATTCAGTTGCGCCTCGTGCACCGTGATCACCCGGCCGGTCTTCTGCA
>DATHIJ010000630.1:0-2566 GCA_035489975.1 Propionibacteriaceae bacterium
ACACCGTGGTGTCGGGCCCGACGAAGACCTCTGCCCAGGCCAGCGGTCGCGGGCGTGCGCGCCGTGCTGGCGACAGCGCTCGCCGCCGAGGGGCGCGGCCGGTCAGGCTGACGTCATACGCTGAACCCACGAGAGAGGCGCACCGATGAGCGGAACCGAGAACAGCCCAACATCGACCCTGGAAGAGAATCTGCGCGTCGGCGCCGGCTTCGCGGCAGCCGACCGGCCGCGCATACTCGAGGCCCTGTCCGCGCTCGCACCGCACCTGTCTGGATGGGAACACGACCAGGTCGACCTCGAGGTGTCGTTGAAAGACTCCGAGGGCCCGGACCAGAAGGTCACCCTGCAAGCCTGGTTAGCGGGACGGGCGCACCTCGTAGCCACCTCCCACGAGCGCGACCTTGATCATGCCCTCGCGGAGGTGCGTAGAGACCTGATCCGCCAGATCGAAGACGAGAGGTCGCGGCGCGAACCTCGCAAGCGCCGGAAGACCCGTTATCGCACGACCTAACCCGGCCCGGGGATGCTCCTGCGGACGTTTCCGAACCGGGAAATGTGCCCGCGATCTGCCTGCCCTGCCCACGAGGACGGCGCTGCCTGTGACGGACCGGCTTGCCGCCCTAGAAAGCCGCTGGACAGCACTGCCGAACCGGACGAGGTCAGTAGTGGGTGAGCAGCCGGGCGACCCGAACGACACCGGAACAGATGCAGGCTCGGTTCTCGACGCTTAGCTCGCTGGCAGCGCACCACCGCAGGCTGATGGCATCGTGCGCTGAGAGCGGATGTCGGCACGTCCGGCAGAGGTCGGACGCAAAGTTATCTGCGCGGACGGTTGGCGAGTCACTATGCATCTCGAAGTCCGTAGAGGCCCATTAGAAGGGCCAGATAGTGAGCGCCAGGGACCTACCAACCGGATGTCAGCAGCAATGTTCTCTGGTAGTCCCCACAGTACGCGCGCCACGATGTCTGATCGAACCGAGCGCCAAGTGTCACATCAGAAGCAGCCGACGAAGCGACCGGAACGCGAACCTTCAGCGGGACAGCGAGCGGGATGTCTGGCGCAGGAGTCCAAGTCAGATCCAAAGGGTGGCGACGAAAGCCTGAGGAAGCTCCACGAGTCGCTCGTCCACAACAATCAGCACGCCACCCGACAGCGCCACGGGCAGCAGAACCGTTCGGGATCCACCAGGCGAGGCGATCGGTGTTGCCACGTCGGCGGGTTAGGCAGAAGGACAAACTTATGCGCTCCACTTCGGTTCGGGCTTCATCGTCCGGGTCATGAGCTTTGCAGCATGTTGACGCCGGAGCCGCCCCGACCCTGATCCTGAACCTGGAGATAGTCGAGCTGTGATGGGAGCAGGTTATGCAGACCGATGGGACGTCGTCTGTGGCAGGGCAAACCCAGGCGGGTTCGGTTGTGGCGCTGTGGCGGTATCCGGTGAAGTCGATGATGGGTGAGGAGGTTAACTCCTCCGCGGTTACCGACCGTGGGCTGCTCGGCGATCGGCAGTTCGCCGTTGTGGACCGAGCCACCGGCAAGGTCGGGGGGGCCAAGAATCCGAGGAAGCGGGGCAACTTCTTTGACTTTCGGGCGACCTACGGCGAGGCGCCGAAACTCAGAGGACGGATCTCCCCGGTTCGGATCACGCTCCCTGACGGGGACGTGGTGAGCAACGATCGAGCTGATCTGAAGCAGATTCTTTCGCGCGCATTCCGCCGGGATATAGCCTTCGTGGACGCGCGAGCCGAGCAGATGCCTTCACGCGTCGCGGAGGAGTATTGGCCCGACATGGCGGGTCTTGAGTACAGAGACCCCGTGACCGACTTTGAGATGCCGGCCGGGACGTTTTTCGACATTGCCGTCGTGCACCTGCTGACCACATCCACCATTGACCGTCTCCGGGAGCTGTATCCGCGGGGCCGTTTTCGAGGCTCGCCGATTCCGCCCCAACATCATCGTCACGACCGGCAGCGAGGATCCCGGCTTCATGGAGAACGACCGGATCGGCCGCACGGTCGTCATCGGCGACACCGTTCGCCTGGCCATCACCGAACCATGCCCCCGTTGCGTGATGATCACGCTGCCGCAGGGAGACCTACAAACGTCGGCGTCTACGCCTACTGCGTTGTGCGGCCGTTGGGAGGATTCCTGAGACTTTGGAGTGATCAATGATGGGATCATCCGCCGCGGCGACACGGTCGTGCTCGCCTGAGCTGGGATTGACCCGGTGCCCTTGCCACGGCCTGCTAGAAGCGGCTCTCCAGGACGTCGCGGCCTTCCAAGAGATCAGACGCCGGCGAGATTTGCGTTTCTCGGCCGCGTATCGGATCGCTGTGCCGTGTAAGGCCTCGTAGGAGTCCATGCCCCATTGCATCGAATACATACATATTCGATTAAGCCACCTAGGAAGAGAACCGCTGGCTGCCCCACCATCTTGGCTGCGGCCCGCGCGGCGAAGCTGGCGCAAATCAAAGCAGGCGATCTCTGAGTGTCACGCTTCACCGCCATCCCCAAAGCCAAAAGGTGCATCTGCCTGGAGCGGGATACTGAACGGGTGCTGCAGTG
>DATHIJ010000631.1:0-2105 GCA_035489975.1 Propionibacteriaceae bacterium
CAAGATTGCCAACGCGGCCTACGAGGTGGACAACGGGGGCTCAGGCTTCCTCGGCAAGCCTTATGAGCCCAATGCTGTGATCAAGAACGATATCGAGTTTATTCTGATGGAGCGGAAGCCCGGTGGGTACAGAAGTCCTTCCGAAGCCACTCGCGTCCTGAGCGTGCTCTCGGCCGAGAACCACCAGAAATGGTTTCAGCAGATATGGGGCGGCCTTACCGGGGCTTCAACGAGACAGCATCCAGCCCCGTTCCCGCTCGATCTGGCGGAACGGCTGGTACGCATGTTCAGCTTTGTGGGCGATACTGTCCTGGACCCATTTATGGGAACCGGGACGACCAGCCTTGCTGCGGCTCGTTGGGGGAGACACAGCGTCGGAGTGGAGGTCGACCCTCATTACTTCGACCTCGCCTCCGAGCGACTCACCGAGGCCGCGGCTGACATCTTTGGCGCGGTTTCAGTCAACCTCGCCAAGCCCCCTTCGCAGTCGTCCTCCGCTCACTCTTGATGAAGAACCTCGAAAAGAGGGTCGCAGCGGCGGTAGCCCACTTCTGGAAGACACGGGATCAGCAGGCGAAGACGCAAGGCTCTGCCGCCCGTGACCGTGACCGAGGGGCGCGCGGCGCGGTGACGGGCGGCGCGCAGATGGACGGGTTTATTGGGTTGCTTGCGGACCTGTTAGGCGATGCCGGCATCCCGGACGCCATCATCTATCGCAAACAGGGGATCGAACTCCCGGGCTTCTTTCGCGCCACGAAGCAGTGGGACTTGTTGGTGGTCGCGGACGGACAGCTGCTGGCGTCAATCGAGCTGAAGTCCCAGGTTGGGCCGTCCTTCGGTAACAACTACAACAACCGTTCGGAAGAAGCGGTAGGGAATGCCACCGACTTTTGGACTGCCTACCGCGACGGCGCGTTCAACAAGTCGCCCCGCCCCTGGCTCGGTTACTTGATGCTGCTTGAGAACACCAAGCGGTCAACGAGCCCCGTAAGGGTTGAGGAACCGCATTTCAAGGTGTTTGAGGAGTTCAGCGTAGCGTCCTACTCCGATCGTTATCGTCTGCTGTGCAAGAAGCTGGTGCGTGAGAGACTGTATGACGCTGCATGCTTCCTGCTGTCTAGCAGGAATGGCGGTGCTAAGGGCCGTTACGCGGAGCCAGATCGGGAGCTCAGTTTCGCCAACCTCGCGGCATCGTTGACCGAAAAGGCGATGGCTCATCGTCGAACTCGCGGACGCAAGCCGTAGGTCCCGCCGTCCTTGACCGTTGACGACCTGAGCAAGGCTCTCACTGCAGCACCACGCCAGGATCGGCCGCGAAGTCTTGGAACGAAAGGCCGCTATCCTCTACATCTGGTTCACCCAGGAAGCGCCGAAAGCGCTGTAGCTCAGAGAGGATTAGATCGCTTGGCTTGCCCGCGTAGTGATTCACTAGGGTCACACGCAATGGCTGAGTTCCTGGGTTGCGATTCAGTTGGGCACGTTTCACAAGGTACTTGATGTGCATGTCCGCATCGGGGAACGAGTACCCACAGAATACGAGGTGCTCCGCCTCTCGCAGCGCCCGAAAGGCGCGTCCCCAAACGACGGCAAGGCGCACACTGGACATGTCCTTGTAGTACGATGGGGGCACAATCACGGGCGTGCGGATGGTCTCGCACGAAGGGCACCTAGCGGCGTCTGGCTCGTCGACCAGACGGAGAACCCCATCTGATGCGTAGGTAATGTCCAGAATGTCGCACGCGGTGCAGTAGAGCCAGTTCAAGGACCCGTGAATCTTGTAGCACCGGAACGATCGCAACTCGGCGTAGGTGCTCGAGTCACCCTGAACCAGGCCGCCGAATCCGTAATCAACAATGGAGCCGGTCCCGCGGCTGGTGTTTATGGCCTCCATTTCGATCGCATCGTCGAGCAACGTATCATAGTTTGTTGTGATGAATGTGACGTCGTTCAGAAGCGACGCCTCCCTCAGCCTTGCCACAAGTTTGGAATGGAAAGAGGCGCCCGCAGCTGAGTCCCTCGCGACGGTCGCCGCCAGGGAGAGGATCAGCTGCCGTCTGACCTGGTGCGTCTCATCACCACCAAGACCCAGCATCGTTTCCTCTCGG
>DATHIJ010000632.1:0-3184 GCA_035489975.1 Propionibacteriaceae bacterium
CTCCGAAACGATCGCAGCCTGGGTGTACTGGGCGATCATGTGACCCGAGTCGACGCCCGGGTCGGCCGCCAGAAAGGCATTGAGTCCACCGCTCCGGGCTCTGTCCAGGAAGCGGTCGGTACGCCGTTCGGAAATGCTGGCCAGGTCCGCCACCGCGATGGCGAGGAAATCCAGCACATAGCCGAGCGGTGCACCGTGGAAGTTGCCATTGGACTCGACCCGGCCATCGAGGGTGATCACCGGGTTGTCAATGACCGACGCCAGCTCGATCAGCGCGACTCGCTCGGCATGATCAACTGTGTCCCGTACGGCGCCAGCCACCTGTGGAGCGCAACGCATCGAGTAGGCGTCCTGAACCCGGGTGCAGGCCTCGGTACGGTGGCTTTCCCGGATCTGACTGCCGGCCATGATCCTGCGCAGATTGCTGGCCGAAGCAGCCTGACCAGGATGCGGCCGGAGGGCGTGCAGGTCGCCTGCGAAGACATCGTCGGTGCCGAGCAAACCTTCTACACTCATGGCGGCTGTGATGTCCGCCACCTTGAGCAACCGCCGCAGATCGATGATCGCGAGGACCAGCGTGCCGAGCATGCCGTCAGTGCCGTTGATCAAGGCCAGGCCCTCCTTCTCGACGAGCGTGACGGGGGCGATGCCCGCGGCGGCCAATGCATCACGCGTCGGAATGCGAGCGCCGGATATGTCCCGGACGAGCCCTTCGCCCATCAGCGCGAGAGCACAGTGAGCAAGCGGGGCCAGGTCGCCGGAGCAGCCGAGGCTGCCGTACTCGTAGACAACGGGCGTGAGGCCGGCGTTTAGCAGGGCGACATAACAACGCAGGGTCTCTTCGCGGATACCGGTGCGACCGGTGGCGAGGGTGGAGATCCGCAGCAACATGAGAGCCCGTACCACCTCCCGCTCGACCTCTGGCCCGGACCCGGCAGCGTGCGAGCGGATCAGGCTGCGCTGCAGCTGGCCTCGCAGGTCGACGGGGATATGACGAGTTGCCAAGGCACCGAAGCCGGTGGATACCCCGTAATGCGGCTGTTGATCATCAGCCAGGGCCTCGATGATCTCGCGGGACTTGCGTACCTCAGCCCAAGCGTCACTGGCAATGACGACTGGAGCTCCGTACCGCGCCACCGCTTCCAGCTCGTCGAACGAGACCGGGCCGATACCGACCGTGACGCTGTGCTGGTTCATGAGTCCATTGCAGCAGCAGGCCAATCTGTCCGAGCCGCTGACTGCCTCAGAATTCGTGCGTAGCGCCTCCGCGCAAGTTGACCACTCGAGTCGGGGTCATTTCGTTGAGCCGATTGAACGCCATCGTGCGGCCTCGGTCGCTGAGCAGCTCATCGTGGATCGGGAATCCCTCCAACGCCCCCACCGCACGAACGAAGTCGATGGTTTCCTTCATTGCCGCCCAGGGCCCGTACGCCGGAACGGCAAGGATGTCGATGCCGTCCGGAATCGCGTCGTAGGAATCGCCAGGGTGAAACAGGCTCGGCTGTCCAGGTGATCGCAACACGTAGCCCACATTGCCGATCCGCGGTATGTCGCGATGGATGATTGCATGCTGTCCGCCGACCGCGGACACCACTACATCGCCGACTGTGGTCTGACTGCTTGGCTGCAACCCGACGGCATTGTCACCCAGCGACGGCAGCTCGCCGGATTTGATCAGATCGAGGAGCGACGGCTCGACCACGACGATGGCAGCGGGGTTTGCCGCGAGCAACGCGGGCAGATTCTGCGGATCGAGATGGTCTGGGTGCTGGTGCGTCACCAGCACCGCGTCAAGATCAGTTAGGGAGTGCCACTCGTCGGAGAAATTACCCGGATCGATGAGAATTCGTACGCCGTCGGTCTCGGCCAGAACTGCCGCATGCCCCAGGTGCGTGATCCGCATTCCCCCACCGTAGGGCAGGCTGTGGCAGACGTGTGTCGGGGTGCTTCCGCGCTATCTCAGCAGCATTCCGACAAGTCGACCGGCCCGCTCGCAGTCGTCAACTGTCACATCGAGATGGGTGACCGCCCTGATCATGAAGGGGCCGAGAGCGGATACCTGCACTCCGCGCTCTGCTGCAGCAGCGGCGATCGGCGCTGCCGGGGTGGCGCCGGTGTCGATCACCACGACATTCGTCTCGACGGCGTCCAGCTCTACCGCAGCCGGAACAGCCGCCGTTACCGCCTCGGCGAATGCGCGTGCTGCTGCATGATCATCGGCAAGTCGCTGCACATGATGATCAAGAGCGTACAAGCAAGCGGCGGCGAGCACACCCGCCTGTCGCCAGCCACCGCCAAGGCGCTTCCGCAGCACCCGGGCGCGGGCAATGTTCTCCGCCGTGCTCACCAGCACAGAGCCGACAGGAGCCCCGAGGCCCTTGGAGAAGCACACGCTGACGGTGTCGAAGAGCCGTCCGTACGCCTCGAGCGCCACTCCGGTAGCGATGTGCGCGTTCCACAGCCGGGCGCCGTCAAGGTGGTACCCGATGCCATGCTCTCGACAAAGCTCGCCCACCGCGGTCAGCACGGCGATCGGTTGGATCGTCCCACCGCCAAAGTTGTGGGTGTTTTCCACCGCCACCGCTGCAGTGGACACCAGGTACGGGCCAGCCGACGGCGCAATGATCTTCGCTACCTCGGCCGGCTGCAGCCGACCTCGGCTGGAGGGAAAGGTGCGCATGGTGAGTCCGCCGACAGCGCCGTGCGCCCCCATCTCCGCGCGAGCGATGTGGGCCTGCACGTCACAGACCACCTCCTGGCCCGGCTCGACCAGCAGCCGCACACCGAGCACGTTGCACATCGACCCGCTGACGCAGAACAGTCCCGCCTCGTGCCCGAGCACCTGCGCCACTCGCTGTTCCAGCTCGATCACCGTCGGGTCTTCGGCGTACACGTCGTCGCCTACCGGTGCGGCCAGCATGGCCTCCCGCATCGCTGGCGTCGGCCTGGTGACAGTGTCAGAGCGGAGATCAATCACGGACAAGAGTCTGACGAACTCTGGTATCGGTGGCTTCCCCGGGCGCTGGGCCGTCGAGAGCGCATCAATCGCCTACGAGCAGCGCCGGCGGTGGGCGGTTACTGCGCTCTCGGCCACAGGCATGGAGGTCAGTCAGCACGCACCATGACCTGTTGGCGAACAAATTCAGAAAGTCAGCGGCACGTACGCCTGAACCGGGTTAGGCCG
>DATHIJ010000633.1:0-3377 GCA_035489975.1 Propionibacteriaceae bacterium
TGGGACGCCACCCGATCGGCGATGTCCTCGGTGGTCCAAACAGTCAGCGCGTTGTCCTCCGCCGCGCCGCCGGCGTTCTCACCCCCTCCGCCGTCACCACCACCACCCCCACAACCAGCGACGACCAGGATGGCCGTCAGAGCAGCCCCTGCCAGCAAACGTGATCTGCGCAATTTCCTTCTCCTTCAAGCGACGGATGCCTTCAGCTCGGGCCCAGTTGGGCAGCGAAGCGAGGAGGCGCGGCATTTTTAACATTGAAACCCCGAATTAGGACTCGTGACAATACAAAAAACGCACCCAAAGGGACAAAATTTGGTAACGGCCATATCCTGTCCCCGCAAGGAGAAAAGTGAGGCGTGCCACGTGTCTGCGGAACGGAACAGCGCCGGTGAGCTGCTTCAGCTGTTCCGGACGGGCGCAGCCACTACACGGGGCGAGCTACAGCAGGTGACCGGGCTGGCTCGCTCGACACTCACCCATCGGGTCGACGCCCTACTCGCGGGAGGTTATCTCACCGAAGACGGCAGCGTTGCTGACCCGAGGCGCGGCCGGCCTGCCACCCTGCTGCGCGTCAACGATCAAGTCACTACGGTTCTTGTCGCCGATTTGGGCGCCACTCATGGTCGGCTCGCCGTCAGTACGGCGGCTGGCGAGGTGATCAACGAAACCGTCATCGAGAGTGCGATCGGAAAAGGGCCCCGCACGGTTCTTGACACGGTCACCGCAGAACTGGACGCCATGCTGAAGCAATCCGGCCGGCCGACGGAGACGTTGCGCGGCGTTGGGATGGGGGTACCTGGGCCGGTGCACTGGCCTACCGGACGGATTGCGCGCTCGATCAGCATGCCTGGCTGGGACAACTATCCGGTCAGTGATCACCTGGCGAGCCACTACTCGGTGCCTGCCGTGGTCGACAATGACGCCAACCTGCTCGGTCTGGGCGAGCAGCGGCGGATCTACCCCGGTGCCCATCTAGTGCTCTTCGTCAAGATCGGCACCGGAATCGGTGCATCCATGATCATGGACGGCGAGCTGCTGCGCGGGTCCGACTCGGCCGAGGGAGATATCGGGCATGCGAAGATTCCCGGCGTCGAGGAAACCTGCAGCAGTTGCGGCGAGCCCGGATGTTTGGCTGCGATCGCCAGTGGCCGTGCGATGATTCGCGATTTGCGGCGGCTCGGCCACGCGCCTGTCACCACGCGCGACGTTGTTGATCTTGTGCGGCACGGCGATCCGGATGCTGTGCGGATTGTCACGGCCGCCGGTCGAGCACTCGGCGACGTGTTGTCCACGGCAGTCAGCCTGTTGAATCCCGACGTGTTGGTGATCGGCGGGGACATTGCCCACGCCTACGAGCGTTTCGTACGCGGCGTACGCGACACCTTGCTGCATCGCAGCCAGCCGCTCGCGACAGCGCACCTGGTAATCGCGCGTACCAGGCTCGGCGATCGCGCAGGCATCACGGGTGCGGCCGCAATGGTGGCCGACAGCATCTTCGGCACCGACGCCGTTGATGCCGCGGTGAGCTGATCTGGCTCTGTCCTCACCGAAGAGAGTCAGGAAGCCAACAGCCAGGTGATGCCTAAGATCACAGGCACCGAGAGCAGGGTGGCCACGAAGATCGTGTCCCGTGCCAAGATCACGCCCCGCTCGTAACGCATCGCCAAAGTGAAGACATTCTGCGCCGTGGGCAGCGCGGCGATCACGGTGACTGCCAGCAGGTCGTGGCCGGCCAGCCCGACTGCGTACGCACCGATCAGGTACGCCGCGATCGGCTGCACGACCAGCTTGAGCAACACCAGGGCGCCGACCTGGATCGGTGGCTCGCCGGCGCCCGGTCGCGGTCCGAGCCGGAGCGAGGTGCCGTAGGCCAGCAGCATGCACGGCACCGCGATGCCGCCGATCAGAGTCAGCGGCGCGTTGATGGCGACCGGTAACTTGATCCCGGTCAGGGCTAGAGCCAAGCCGACCAGCGATCCCACAGCGAGCGGGTTGCGCAACGGCCGGGCAAGTCGGATGAGCAGCAACCGGCGCCGAGAGATGCCGGGAGTCGGTATGTGGGTGATCCCATCGAGCACAGCCAGACCGCTCGGCTGCAGGACGAGCAGCTGAGCAAGGAGCATCGGTGCGACCAGTGCCGCGTCGCCGAGGGCGTACGCGGCGATCGGGAGGCCGAGGTTCCCTGCGTTGACGTAGGCCGAACAGAAGGCAGCGATGACGGTGTCGCCGCCATCTCGTTTCCACACCAGTCGGGCCAGCAGGACGGCGATGGTCGCGGCCACCGCAACGCTGGCGAGCGAGGCGATCAAGTTGGCGGAGAGCAGTCGCTGGACGTCAGTGTTGCCCAGCACCGTGACCATGAGCGCCGGGCTGGCCACGTAATAGGCGATCCGGGTCAATACCCCTTGTGCGGTCGCGTCCAGGATCTTCAGCTGTGCAAGCAGGAAACCGAGGCCGATGATGATGCCGATGGTGGCGAATCCAGCCAGGACGCCCTGCACGTCATCGCCTCTTCAGGCGATGGTCGACACCGAATGTCAGCCCGGTGACGATCAAGGTGAGCGGAGATTGCAGTAGTCCGCAATGGGCGCGTCGAAGCCGGCGGGCTTCAGCCGATCAGTCATGAGGCTGACCTTAGCGATCCTTGGTCGCTCGCTCCGTGACCGCTGACTGCCTACCGAGCTGACAGTGCGGGCGCGATTCTCACCATCGCTCAAGTCGCAGATGCTGGGAGTCACATCAGCGAACTTGACTCGAACCGAAGGCCGCGGACTATGCCTGACAATTCTTAAAGATTTCGCCCATTTGCTACTTGCGGCGCTCGTCGCCGATCGGTCAATACCCGACCCGGTCCTGCACAAGCTCTGGGATGGGGTGTAATACCTACAGTGCTCGGATTCTATTTCGGAAGTGAGACAGCGTCATCCTTGATATAGCGACACCAGGTTTGGCGGGGGCAGCTGTGTGACTAATCGAGTTGTATTGCATCCGCGAGCAGCCCCGAGTGATCGGCTTCGGGTATGGCTGGGTGTCCTTTTGCAGCAGGAGGAACCCAAGCTCACTTGGTATCTGGATGGGGCTGTCACCGAGCCGAGTCCTGTCCGCCTCCTGACGCGCGCCTACGGCAATTATCCCCAACCCGGATACACCGGAGTGATGACTGGGGTATACGAGTTCTCCGGGCTGGGTCAGGGAACCATTCATCGGGTACAGGTCCGCGTCGGGAACGTTGACTACAGCGACGTGCTCCAAACACGCACTCTTCCCGAGAAGCTCGGCAACGAGCCGTTTCGCGTGCTGTTGGGTTCATGCTTCGCCTACGAAACCGATCGTACGGGGCTCGCGAGTCAGCTGGTCACTGGACTTAGGCCGCAACC
>DATHIJ010000634.1:0-9754 GCA_035489975.1 Propionibacteriaceae bacterium
CACCCCACTAGACCAGGCTGGACGGCGCACTTTCCAAGCACCGAGCACCTTTCGCCGCCCTTGCGCGCGCGGCTACGAACCAGGGTGTGGTCGGCGATTGCGAATCGGCCGCATCTAGCCGCATTTGGAGCATTGGCCTAGGTCGGCGGGCACAATGTGGCCCATGGCTCCCACCAGTGATCGGGTACGTGTCATATGTGTCGCCGTGACGGCGGTAACGCAGGCGGCCGCAGCTCCGCTGACCACATGGGCGCTTGGACCGAGGTCCAACACCGGCGCGATCTCTGACGCCAACGCCAGCCCCGTTACCCCGGCAGACTATGCGTTCTGGGTCTGGGGACTGATCTACGCAGCCTGTCTGGCGCTTGCGATCTATCAGCTCCTGCCCAGCCAGCAGGAGCGTGCGGTTCACCGGCTGACTGGCTGGTGGCTATTTGGTGCCTTCACCACAAGCACGCTCTGGGTGCCGATCTTTGGGACGCGCGCGATCTGGCTCTCCCAAATCCTGATTGTGATCTTGGTCAGCTACCTGGTCTTGGCGGCTCGAGGCTTTCTGGTCGTCGGGCCAGCCACCAACGCCGCGGAAGAGGTTTTGCTCCGCCTGCCTGTGATGATCTATCTCGGATGGGCGACCGTGGCAGCGGCCGCTGGCTTTGCCACCACCTTCCGATCTTGGGGCATGCCTGAGTCCGCACGCTGGGTGAATGAGATCGGCGTGGTGCTCGTGCTGAGTGCCACGATCATGTCGCTCTTGGTCGTGGGCCGGCTGGTTGCCGTCCTCGGCTTCCTGCTTACGGCGTGCTGGGCGTTGCTTGCCGTGGCACTAGCCACCAACTCCAATTCAGTTCGCAACGCCGCGGTAATTGCGATCGTGATCATGGTGGCGGTGGTTGTTGGCCGTACGCTGCGCAGTCCGCAACGCCGGGTCGTGCTCTTGGGCTAGCCGATCATCAGTGATCGGGTCGTGATCAAGTCACGGCTTGAAGCGGTAGTGCAGATGGACCACGCCATTGCTGAATCGGCGCTCGTCAAGCAACTCAAGCACCAGCCGGACATTGTCCGGCAGGGCCGGATTGCCTGCTCCCACAACGATGGGGGAGAGGAACAGATGACACTCGTCGACCAGTCCGAGCTTCAGTGCCTGGGCAGCCAGCGTGGAACCGCCCACGGAGATGTCGCGTGCCACAGACGTCTTGAGTTGCTGAATCGCTTCCGGGTCAAACTCTCGCTGAATCGATGTTCGGGCGCTGGATACCTGCTTCAGGCTCTTGGAGTAAACGATCTTGTCGGCTGCCTGCCAGATCTTCGCGTACTCATGCTCCGCTGACGGCTCGCCATCGCCGGTCGGGGCGGTTTCCCAGTAGCGCATGACCTCATACATCCGACGCCCGCATAGATAGGTCCCAATCGGTCGCTCGATGTCGTTGACGAACCGATGCACCTCTTGGTCCGGGGCGCTCCAGTTGAAGTTGCCCTCGGCGTCCGCCACGTACCCGTCAACTGAGCTAATCGCGGTGTAGATCAACTTGGCCATGCTGAGAGCCTCTCAGATCAGTTTGCGTCGTTGGACCGCAAGGCACGGGTCAAACGACCTTAGTGTCGAGCATCCGAAGTCGCTTGACGTATGCGCCACCCACCGGCGCCCCGCTGCGTGTCCCTGGTCAGCCGACGTCGGCTGGCCACCGCCCCGTCGCTTTTGCGGCGTCGACCTCGGCCAGCCCCGCCGGCCGCATCCGACCGGCCGCGAGCAAAACCTCGACCTTGGCAGCGTTGATCTTTGACCACGGGCTGCCAGGGCGACGCGGTGAGTAGCGCTGGAGAAAATAGCCGCCTTCGTCACTGCGGCGCAGGCTGTCGATCCAGCCGTAGCACAGGCATACGTCCAGCGCCTGGTCCGCGGTTACGGTCGTTTGTCCGGAGTCTCTGCGGGCGATCCGCAACCACAGCTCCCCGCGTTCCGCGCCATGCGCGGCCAGCCAGGTTTCCCACTCTGCTGCATCAGCAAAGGTGGCAATCTCCATGCCGTTTCGGTGCTCGAACGTCGGGCCTTTCATGGAGCGACCTTATGTCTCCTATCGAGCCGCCAGCGCCGCTCTGGTGCGCGAAGTGATCAAGCGCTTGCCGATCAGCGATAACACAGCGCCAACGAGCTTCCCCCTGATTCGGTACCCCTTGCGCACTGCCGTGACCTCGACCCTGCTCCCGGCGCCGTCAGGCATGATCGTGTAGTTCCACCCACTGCCAGGTGCCCAGATATTGGAGTTCAGGGTGGCCGCCGAGACCGTCCCAGCCGACGCATCCCAGGTGTAGCGTTCCCGCTCCCAGGCGAATTTGTTGCCTTCGGTGATCTCGGCCCAGCCGTCGCCCTTGCCGTGCACGATCAGGTTGTCCTCGTCGACGCCAGCCCAAGCCTCAGCTCGAGCAGTGCTGAAATCGGTGAGCCGCTGCAGGGCCTCCTGAGGTGAAAGGGGTGAGGTGACGGAAACATGCAGGACCGGCAACGCTCTTCCTCCTCAGAACTTCATCAGGGAAGCGGTCGTAAACAAGACGATATCCAGCCGATTCTGTGATGTTTCGACCACTTGCGGGGAGGCAAATGTAGTTGATCAACTTGAGGAAAAGTCAACAATCCGATATTCCGTGGCTGGCGTCTCGCGGGAGGCGCGGCAGGTTAGCTGAGCATCAGCGCGGCGTACGGACAGAACCCGCACCCTCACCAATCGCAGCTGAGGCCCGACCACGAGATCGACGATGGTCTCCGATCCGTGCCCGTGATGGGGCCCAATGTGCTCGGTAGCCCGAACAGAAACATCTGAGGGCCCGAGCGGCCCAAAGCGCTCGTACGCCGCGATTGCGGCGGCCTGAGCCGGCGGAAGATAGCGGGCCATGCCGCGGAGCCGATCGGTCAGCACACTACCTGCGAGGTGCGCTTCGACAGTGTCTCGCGCGGTAGCCGGGTCGAGATTCCCGTAGTAGAAGCCGTCGGGCAGCAAGACCACATTCGGCGCAAACCGGTCGCCGCCGATGTGACTGCATTCCCAGACCAGATCGGGCCAGTGAGACGCAAGCTCCAGAGCCACCGGACGACCACGAAGCGCGCAACAGACATCGTGCACGCCGTGCGTACAAACAAGGATCAGAGGTTCGGATGTTTCCATCTGCCCCGGGGAGGCGGCGCTTAGGGCGTCGGCAGCATCCAGGAGATCGTGGTCGGTTCGCCACCGGCCGGTAGTCGTCGTCGAGTCGAGCGCAGTCAGGATCCATCGCCGGGCCGCACGCCGGTCGATCCGCCCCGGTCGGCGAACGAGCAGGATTCGCGTTGCCAAGCCGGCCCTGTCGACCAAGGTCGAAAGGACATCGGGGTTGATGCCCGCTCCCGCGATGGCGTCGGTCCGCCAGGGACCAGGGTGCTCCAGCAGCAGCCAGCGGCGCGCCGGAGGCGCCGAACCGGGCAATGGATCCGCTCGTAGGCGCGCTGCGTCCGAGCACCGGAACGCAGGGTCTGGTTGACTCACTCGGCGATGGCCAAGCCGGCGAGCAGCAGTCGGCGCGCCAGATCCAGACCCACGTCACCAGCCGCAGCGACGCCTTCGGACAGCAGGGCCTCGAGCCGCCCTACCTCGTCCTCAGTCACTTCTACGTCGCCCGCGCGGCTGCGTACCAGGATGTGGGATCCGGTGTGATCAACAGCAGCCGCCAGGTGGCGACGAAGCACCAGCTGGGTGTCGACCGTCATTCCATCGGCATCGCGAAGCTGTTTGAGTGGACCGATCGGCGCCGCACGCTGGTTGGATCGCGCAACGTCTAACAGCAACTCAGATATCTGGTCAAGATCTGCCTGTTCGACGGCGTCGGTCAGTAGGGCGGTGACAACGTCGAAGTCCTGGCGGGTCTCAGCCGGGTTGGATACCTCGACTCCAAGTGGCAGGGACGCCCGCATCACCGGATCCTCGGCGAGGGTTTGCAAGGCTTGGTGCACGAGTTGCTGGGCCAGTGCAAAGCGTGTCCAGACATGGATGCCGAGAGTCAGGTGGGTGCTCACCCCACCGAGCGCCGTGGCAGCGTGCAAATGTCCGCGCGGAAGGTAGAGGCAGTCGCCAGGCTTCAGCAACGTCTCCAGGAGCGGAGTTTCCTCCGCCCGATCCTCGACCTCGGCTCTGAAGTCGTTCCAAGGCTGATCACGAAGCGGCGAGGCCAGCACAGGCCGATGAATCCGCCACCGCTTCTCGCCCTCAATCTGCAAGACAAAAACGTCATGTACGTCGTAGTGAGCGCTGAAGCCTTGGTTCTGCGGCGGCGTGACGTATGCGTTGGCTTGGACTGGATGGCCCATCTCGGCCGCGAGCTTTTGGCAGAAGTCGAGGATGGGCGGCCAAACCCGATGCAGGGCTTGCAGCACGAGCGTCGAGCCGTCGGCAAACAGTCGCACCAGCCTGTCATCGCTCACCTGGTCGGCTATGCCGGCGCCAACGCCACCCGCTGCTGTGAAGGCTCTGTCGGCCAGAGTGGTTCCGTTCTTGGCGACCCGGAGGAACGGCGTGCGCAGACCGCGCTTCGATAGGAGCTCGTCGATCGCATTCGCATTGAGCAGTTCGGAAAACCCGCCCGGAAGATCTGCGGCGGGGGACAGCAACGGTTCCTGCCCCCAGTACTCAGCTGCGAACTCGTCCCGCTCGACGGCAACCAGTCGAGCGAGAGCAGAGTCCTCAGCGAACGGCGCCGCCGTCTGCGCCACCATCCGCTCCGCCGTCTGCCCCGCCGTCAGCTCCGCCGTCTGCGCCACCATCGGCTCCGCCGTCCGCGCCACCATCGGCTCCGCCGTCTGCCCCGCCGTCAGCTCCACCATCGGCCCCACCATCGGCCCCACCATCGGCCCCACCATCGGCACCGCCGTCTCGGCCCGCGAAGGCTCCGCTGTCGGCACTACCGTCGGCTCCGCCGTCTCGGATGCCAGGGGTCCCCTCGGCACCGCCATCGGCCGGACCCTCGAGGTCAGAGACACCCTCACTGGGACCCTGCGTTGACTCGCTCATTTGATCCTCCATGCGTCGCTGTATGCCCGGATTCCGAGCTACGAAACCGGCGCCTGAGATGTCGCCGTCGACCTAGGGTCCCACCGACCGGTGACAGCTCGTTCCCGGGGGTCCGACGCCGCCTTGCAAGCGTGCGGATCTGTGAGTACCCGCGACTAAGGTGCAAGGCGTGATGCCGTCGTGGAATTCGCTTCTGAGTCATGAAGCGATCATCCAGATGGTGGGCCACGAGGCCTTCGCCAGGGCCATGGTCTACGCCAAGTCGGGGCACGTCTATGACGTGAACTTCGACGCGGATGCGCTCATCGTCACCGGCCGGGTGAAGGGCACCGTACGAGACGACTACGCGGTGACCGTGTTTTTGGCCAGCTCGCGATCGGGCTCGGTGAGCGTCTATCGCAGTCAGTGCAGCTGTCCAGTGGGGTTCGACTGTAAACACGCGGCCGCTGTGCTCATCGCCGCTCGCCATCTCGTCGCTGGCCCAACGGCAGAAAGACCTGAGTGGGAGCGCACGCTCGACAAGATCCTCGCCGCCGCTCCGCCGGTAGCTCCTGCGGATGTCGCTCCCCTGGCGTTGGAGTTCGGGGTCGAGCGGATTCCCGCATTTCGGGGTTACCTGGGCCGCCAGGATCTACGCATCCGCCCGGCACGACGCAGCCGGAGCGGCGGGTGGGTTCGTTCCGGGATCTCATGGGATGATCTTGATTTCGTCGCCCGTTCATACGTGGCCGAGCAGCGCGAGTTGTTGTTGCAGTTCCGCGCAGCCGCTGGCGCTAGCGCGCGTTATGCCCTGCCGCGGAGCGTCTGGCTTTCCCTCGGCACGGTGAGCAGTGCGTTCTGGGGGCTGCTCGACCAGGCGGCCGCTGCTGGTCTCACCATCCTCGCCGCCAAACCTCTCCTCGGCCCGCTTCGCACGAAGCAGCGTGCATCGGTCGTCCTGGACGTTCGCCGGGATCCAGCCGTCGGCGTACTGCTCGGTCCTCAGGTCCTGCTTGATGATCGCGAGCTTGAGCTGTCATCGGTCGGGGTACTCGGCGATCCAGCACACGGGGTTTTTCACGTCGGCGAGGAGGTCGGTGGCGTACAGGAGTTGACCGTGGCGCGGCTGGATCAGCTGCTGAGCCGCGAGTTGAGGCAGCTCGTGGTGGACCCTCACTCACTGCTGATCCCGCCAGATGACGAGACCCGATTCTTGACTGACTTCATACCGCGGCTCCGTCAGAAGATGACAATCACCTCAGCCGACCGATCCGTTCGGCTGCCCGACTACATCGAACCGACCGTGGCCCTTGTCGTGCACTTTCGACCCGAACACCGAGTGCGCCTCGACTGGATGGTGCAGTACGCCGGCCCTGCGGGCAGCACGACGTACGCGATTGATGACCCGCCCGAGGCACGGAGCATCCGCGACATTGCCGAGGAGCAGCGCAGGCTGGCTGCGCTGCCACTGCCGTACGCCGATCTTCCGCAGCTTGCTAACCGCGGCAAGGAACTGCCACAACAGCCGGCTGCCCATGTACTGCTGGACGGCATCGCGGCGTTGCAGTTCGTTGAGCAGGTGCTACCGCAGCTGGAGCCCGCGGGCGTTCAGGTCAGGCTGGAAGGGGAAGTACGCGAGTATCGCAAGAGCAGCTCTCAGCCAAGCATTCAGGTGGCAGCCGTCGAACGTCCCGACTCAGCCGACTGGTTCGACCTGCACATCAAGGTCGCCATCGACGATGAGGTGGTGCCCTTCGAGGAGCTGTTCGTGGCCCTGACCCAGGGCGAGGACTTCTTGATCATGGACACCGGAGTGTATTTCTCCCTGGAACGACCAGAATTCGCGCAGCTGCGAGATCTCATCGAGGAGTCCAAGGCATTGCAGGATCGGCATCGCCCCGAGTTGAGCATCAGCCGGTTCCAGGCAAGCCTGTGGGACGACCTAACCGACCTGGGCGTGGCCATTGACCAGTCGGCTCGCTGGGAGCAAGCCGTACGCGGTCTCAGCGACGTCTCCTCGATCGATGATGCCGAGCCCCCGGAAACACTGCGGGCCCAGCTCCGGCCGTATCAGCTGGATGGATACCGCTGGCTGCGCTTCCTGTGGACCCATCATCTGGGCGGCATCCTCGCCGACGATATGGGCCTCGGTAAGACCCTCCAGGCTCTCGCGCTGATATGTCACGCCCGGTTGGTCTGCCCAGAGCAGCCGCCGTTCCTCGTTGTTGCACCGACTAGCGTGGTTTCCAACTGGTTGAGTGAAGCGGTCAGGTTTGCACCTGACCTGCGCGTGGTGTGCCTCACTGAATCCGCATCCAAGCGCGGCGCGCCGAGCGCCGAGACCGTCGCAACCGCAGATCTGGTGATCACCTCCTATTCGCTGTTGCGGATCGACAATGACAAGTTGATCGCGCTGGATTGGTCCGGGTTGCTGCTGGACGAGGCACAGTTCGTGAAGAACCACCGCGCTAAGACCTACCAGTGCGCCCGCCGCATCGCCGCCCCTTTCAAGCTGGCCATCACGGGCACACCTCTGGAAAACAGCCTGATGGACCTCTGGGCGCTGCTCTCGATTACTGCCCCAGGGCTCTTCCCAGATCCAGATCGCTTCTCGGAGTACTACCGGCGACCAATCGAGCGCAACAAGGATGCGACGCGCTTGCGTCAGCTGCGTCGGCGGATCCGCCCACTGATGTTGCGCCGCACCAAGGAGAGCGTCGCCTCCGAGCTGCCGCCCAAGCAGGAGCAGGTCGTCGAAGTCGAGCTGCACCCCAAGCACCGGCGGATCTACCAGACCCACCTGCAACGGGAACGGCAGAAGGTCTTGGGGCTGATCGACGATCTTGATCGCAACCGGTTTACGGTGCTCAGGTCGCTGACTTTGTTGCGCCGGCTCAGCCTCGATCCGGCGTTGGTAGACGACGCTCACAACGGCGTGCCCGCAGCTAAGGTCGAGGTGCTGCTGGAGGACCTTGGCGAGCTGGTCGGCGAGGGCCACCAGGCGCTGGTCTTTAGCCAATTTACGACGTTTTTGACCAGAATCCGGGAGCGCCTGGCTGAGGCAGACATCTCTTACGCGTACCTCGACGGGCGGACCCGAAACCGCGAGCGCGTGATTCAGCGGTTCCGAGACAAGGACGCATCGGTCTTTCTGATCAGCCTGAAGGCCGGCGGTTTCGGCCTCAATCTCGCGGAGGCCGATTACTGCTTCGTGCTTGATCCGTGGTGGAACCCGGCCGCCGAAGCACAGGCGGTGGATCGTACCCATCGGATCGGCCAGACCAAGACCGTCATGGTCTATCGGCTGGTGGCAAAGGACACCATCGAGCAGAAGGTCATGGATCTGAAGGCGCGCAAAGAGGAACTGTTCGCATCGATCGTGGGCAGCGAAGCGCTGGCTGGTACGTCACTCACAGCAGAAGAGCTACGGGGACTTCTCGCCGGCTAGCAAATTGTTGTAGCGTTGTGCTCGCCATGCAGCAAGAGTCAGCGGGGGGCTTGTTTCGTCAGGCAGCTCCGATCCCCTCAGATGTCCGCTTTTTGACATGTCCAGAAGGTGACAAATAGGCATATGGGGGTCGACACATTTTGGCCGTCCCGCTAATTTCTTGCTGTGTCAGGTGTTGGTTAGCCAACAAATGACGGGCATCGCCCTTCGACAGCGTTCATCTTGAACGTTCCTCTATGGGGGAGGGAACGTCGGGGTGTGGTCGGGTGAGTGGTCCTCACGTTGCCGGTGAGACGCGCAAAACGTGCCTCGCAGTCAGCGAGTGGAGCACTCACTGTATGGCCCACGGCCGCTCACGCTCGGGGAATGTGCTCGTGCCTCTCGCCTCTGGTGGGAGGCACGAGTGTTTTTGCGGCCCAAACCGCTCAGATCAGGACAGGCGAGAGACCGGCGCTATGGTCCGACTGCGGGCACCCTCGTAGGCCGCGAGAATGATGCAGAGGACATCGATACCCTCCCGCTCGGTATGCAGTGGACGGGTGCCGGAGCGCAGGCAGTCAGCGAAATGTCCGATTTCGGACACAAAAGAGTCCACAGCTTCGAAGTCGTGGGTCTGGCTGCCCGATCCGCGCAGCGTGACGGTCAGCGAGGTCCCGTCGCTGTGGAGCGACCCGCGTTCCCCGACGACCGAGAACCTCTCGGTGCCCGGCGGTGGGTCGTATGCCCAGCTGGTGACCAGGTGTCCGACGATCCCATTGTCGAAGCGGACCAGCACCTGAGCCGAATCCTCGCTATCCATAAAACGCAATCGGTGCCGGGAAAGCAGGGAGGTGGCCTCGACCGGTGATCCATCCGCCAAATGAAGCATCAGATAGGTCGGGTGGTAGCCCGAGTCCATGAGTTCGCCGCCACCACTGGTGGCTGCGGTTGCGCGCCAACCCATGTTCTGCGGGTTGAAGTCGTTGTAGAAAGTGTCGGTGATCCGAACCTCGTACACGGTGCCGAGAATGCCCTCATCGAGCAGCTGTTTTGCGGTGCTCACCGCCGGCAGGAAGAGCTGGTTGTGAGCGCACATCAAGGTCACACCGGCTGTACTGACCGCCCGTTGTACCTTGCTTGCCTGCTCAACGGTCAGACAGAGCGGTTTCTCGCACAAGATGTGCTTTCCCGCCTGAGCAGCGGACACTATGGCATCGGCGTGCAGGTGGTGCGGCAAGCAGATGTCGACGGCGTCGAGGTCTGTCTCGAGGATCATCTGCCGAAAGTCGGTGTACGCCGCCGCGCCCAGCTCGGC
>DATHIJ010000635.1:0-5298 GCA_035489975.1 Propionibacteriaceae bacterium
TGACAGGCCGCCCACGAGCCGCACGTAGTTGACCCGGCCAATAGGGTGGGGGAAGTCAGCCATCCGGTGAGCCAGCCCGTCAGGACAGCCGAACCAGCGGTCCGGCTCATCCCAATCTGAAGTTTGACAACTCGAAGCTCACTGCCTAGAATCGAATGCATGTTTGATATTCGGCAGTCAGCCGACTCACTGGCCGTCGCGTACGCCGCCTGATACTGCTCCCAAGCTAGGGGTGATGCTCAATCCCCGATGAGCAGGCGGCCGGTACCGCGGTGCCGGCCGCCGCCCCTTCCCTCGCTAGCCAAAGCGATCTCGGTAACTACTTTCTCTTTTCGCCGACCTCGCGTACGGCAGCGGCGACGGCCGGGGCAACCGAGGCGTCAAACACGCTGGGAATGATGTAGCTCGGATTCAGCTGGTCCGGCGCGACTCGGTTGGCAATGGCATTTGCGGCCGCAGACAGCATTTCGTCGTTGATGTCACGCAGGCCGCCGTCCAGTAATCCACGGAAGAACCCGGGGAAAGCGAGCACGTTGTTGATTTGATTGGGAAAGTCGCTGCGGCCCGTGGCCACAACGGCCGCATGCCGTTGCGCCTCCATCGGGTCGACCTCCGGGACGGGGTTGGCCAGCCCGAAGACGATCGCATCCTTGGCCATGTTCGCGACATCCTGTCCATCGAGCAGGTTGGGACCAGAGACCCCGATGAAGACGTCAGCGCCGACCAGCACCTCCTTCAGCGAACCCGAACGCTTTTCCTGGTTGGTGTTCTCCACGAGCCAGCGCCGCATGTCGGATGAGCCGTCAGGTGCGTCGTACACAGCTCCCTTGCTGTCGCATCCGATGATCATGGTCGCGCCTTGCCGCTTCAGCAGCCGAATGATCGCCGATCCGGCAGCACCGACGCCTGAGATGACGAACCGCACATCCGCGATGTCCTTGCGGACCACCCGGAGTGCGTTGATCAGCGCACCTAGCACGACGATCGCGGTGCCGTGTTGATCATCGTGGAAGACCGGGATGTCCAACTCGGCGCGAAGTCGCTCCTCGATCTCGAAACAGCGTGGCGCCGAAATGTCCTCCAAGTTGACCCCGCCGTAGACCGGAGCAATCGCTTTGACGATCTCCACGATCTTGTCCGAGTCTTGAGTGTCCAGGCAGACCGGCCACGCGTCCACCCCGGCGAATCGCTTGAAGAGCGCCGCTTTGCCTTCCATCACCGGTAGGGCCGCCTCTGGTCCAATGTTGCCCAGGCCCAACACCGCAGAGCCGTCGGTAACGACGGCGATGGTGTTTCTCTTGATCGTCAGGCGGCGGGCATCAGCGGGGTTCTCAGCGATCGCCAGACACACCCGGGCCACGCCCGGTGTGTACGCCCGGGACAGGTCGTCGCGGTGCTTGAGCGGAACCTTCGGTGTCACCTCGATCTTGCCGCCAAGGTGCAGTAGGAAGGTACGGTCTGATACCTTCCGGACACTGAAACCGTCGAGCGCGGCAATTGCCTTCGTGATCGACTCTGAATGCGCCACATCGGTGGCATTGCAGCTGACATCGACCACCAGCATGTTGGGGTGCGACTCGGCGACGTCCAGCGCGGTGATCGCGCCGCCCGCTTCGGCCACGACGCTTGACAGTCGGGCTGTCGCTGCCGGATCAGTCGGCGCCTCGACTCGGACAGTGATCGAATAGCCAGGACTCGGCGTAGGCATCGTTGGCTCCCAGGTGAGATGCGGGCATTCCGCGCAGAGGACTCTATCCGATGCGCTTCGTAGGCTTGAGAATCAGTAGGCTTCCCGCATGGCAGTGCTCACGCTTGAGCCGGCGCTGCCACATGGGCGGCATAGCCATCGGGCACCGCTGACAGCATGTCTATGTCTGCTCCTTATTGTCACGATCAGTTCATCCGGCCTCCTGGCGCGTAGAAATCTCGACATGACCATTCCTCTGCACGCGGCAGCTGTCGCCGTCGGCCCTGGCGGTGCACTTGTCGAAGTCGCTGCTGCGGATGTCCTGGTCCCTGGTAGCAGAGTGCTCGCCGGAATGCCGGACAGTCTTGACCTCGCGCGCGAACAATCGGCCTGGCTTGCCTCCGGCGCCGTCCCGAGGGTGAGTGGACTCGACGGCGACATGGTGACTCTGGCACTTCTCGACCTGTATGTATTGAGCCGACCGTACGGCGTCCCGGTCGCTGGATGGAGCCCGATGTGGCGTTACGTGTGGCCCCGGGATTCCGCGCTGTCGGCGTCTGCGCTAGCTCGTACCGGGCACACCGCCGATGCCGAGCGCATTGTGGACTTCCTGCAACGAGTGCAACCGGAGTCGGGATTGTTCGAGGCCCGCTACCTGCCCGACGGCAGCGGCGTTCCGGATGCTCGGGGTGTCGAGCTGGATGGCGTCGGTTGGGCTCTGTGGGCAACTGGACAGGTGGCTACCGAGCTCTCGGGGAGTGATCGTGCGGCGTTCGTGCAACGGCATCGGAGGCTTCTTGACCGTAGTGCGCAGGCTGCGCTGAGGTCGATCGACAACCCCTCGTCGCTGCCTCCGCCATCGAGTGACTATTGGGAGGTCAAGGAGACGCGGCCGACCCTGGCAACCGCGGCCCTACTTTGCGCCGGCCTGGAGGCCGGCGCAGAGCTCTACCGAATTCTGGGGGACGTTGAGGCAGCCGAGCATGCCGCAGGCGGCGCGCGGCGGCTACGCGATGCGATCAAGACAGACTTCGGAAGGAATGGCTATCCGCGGCATCTTGGAGGGCGCAGTGACAGCACCGATCTGGGAGTCGATTTTCTGCTGCCACCGGTCGGCTCAAACGTTGACCCCAAGGTGCTCGAGGCCTGGGAGCGAGCACCATTAATCATGTCGCGCCCTGGGGGAGGGTTGGCCCCGGGCGGATCGTGGCGCCGAGATGGTGTCAGCTGGACAAACGCGACGGGTAGCCGGGCAATGACTGCGGCGTTCCTCGGCCATCGTGATGAGGCGATGGCGTGGTTGCGGTGGCTTGATCAACACCGTACGGCTGCAGGTTCACTACCGGAGAAGGTGTTGCGCGACGGACAGCCTGCTTCAGTGTCACCGCTTGCGTGGACAGCAGCGGCGGTCGTGATCACCGCAGATCAGCTGGCCTCGTAACGCCGCATCGGTTGGCTCAGCGGTCGAGTCAGGGTAAGCGGATCGTAGAAGCAGGCATCGCGGGCTGCTAAAACGGCGCCGCCGACAACCCTTGCCGCGTTCTGTTCGACTGCAACCACTTTGGTTGCAGCAAAGGCCGGGATCGCCAGCCGATGAGCGATCCGCTCCTCGATAGATGTCATCAGATGCGCGCTCAGAGCTGCCAGATAGCCGCCCAGCACCACAGCGTGTGGATTGACGACACCAATAACATCGTCAATCGCATCACCTAACGCCGCCCCCGACCGCTTGAGCACCTGAAGCATCGCAGCCTGGCCTTCATCGCTGGCCTCGACGATCTTCCGGATCGCTTCCTCAGGTTGTTCGTCGACCAGCCGGGCCGCCTCATCAGCGGGCAGCAGGTCGCCGACCGTCAGCAGGCTCTGAGGCCCGATCAACGACTGCAGGCAGCCGTTGCGCCCACAAGAGCAAGCCGGCCCCGACTGATCGACGTTGAGATGGCCGAAGTCGCCAGCACCGCCGCCTGCGCCACGGAAAATCTCACCGCCGATGATCAGGCCACTGCCGATGCCGCGCAGGCCGCCGAGGTAGGCCGCTATTGCGTCCGGCCGCATACCGAGCTCGATCCGGACAGCATGCAAAGCCGCTAGCTGACTGTCGTTGGTGACCCCGACGTAAGCGCCCTCAATGCCCAAGTCGCTGAGTGTCGTGCTCACTTTGGCGCTCAGCGGAAAGTCCTGCCATTCCGGATTCTCCGCCCAGCCAACAGTCGCACGGTCCTCAGCGACGTAGCCCGGTACGCCAATTTCGACAGCGATCAATTGCTTGTCATGTGGCAGCCGACCAAGCTGGGAACGCAGCTGACTGTCCAGGGCCGCGAAGCCGGCGTCCGGTCCCGCCCGACGCAGGTTAGCCGCCACGCTCTCCCGCCACAGCTCGCGGCCTCCCAAAGTTGCGGCGGCGAACTGGAATCCGTCGAGGTCGACGCGTACGCCGAGGACGCACCACGGCTCACCGTCGAAGTCAATCGGACGCGTCGGTCGACCGGCTCCGGGCCGGCGAATCGGATCGAGCTCTTTCAAGATCCGGCGCGCCCTCAGCTCACCAATCAGGTCGGTCATCGTGGAGATGCCAAGCCCGCAGCCGTGTGCTATGTCGTGACGGCTGCTAGCTCCATGGTCGCGCACGTAGCGAAGGATCTGGGTCAGATTTCCTTGGCGTAAATCCCCCGAGCCTCCGCTGCGGTGAAGCCCCTTATCGGGGGTCAGCCCAGCTGGCATGGTGAGATCGTAGCCGTTTCGGACGGAGCGGACAGGAAAACGAAAAACAAACTTTCCGTCACCAAGCCCAGCGCTATTGAGGACGTTCTTCCCTCGGGCGAACTGGTCGATGGAGTCTGCATCTGGCCTTGTACGGTTGGGAAGTGGGCCGTCTCGATCACTCCCAGTACCTCTTGTTAATGGCGTGCTGCTTGTTGATTACATTGCCGCTGGAGTTTCTTTGGGCGCCCGGGTCTATCGGCGGTTTGTTGGTCTGGCTTTCGCAATAATTCCTGTTTGATCATTCTTCCAATCTGGGACGTTGTGCGGATTCTGCGTGATCAGTCGAGCTGCAGCCCTGTCTTTCCCGCCGGTTTGAAGTTGATCTTCGGCATGCCGATCGAGGAGCTGGTGTTCCTCATGGTGCCAATTTGTGGGCTCGTTACCTAGAGGCCGTCGGTCAGGTGCCCGCCTAGTGCGGCGGAGATCAAGGTTGTGGTTGCCGAGCTGGTCGACTCAAGTCAGGGATCTTCTGCACAGAGCAGTACTGGTGGTCGATGGTGATCATCTTTTCGATCTGGGATGTTGTCGGGATTCTGCGTGATCGCTGGAGCTACAGCCCCCGCTTCACGACCGGTTGGGAGTTGATCTTCGGCATGCCTATCGAGGAGCTGGTCTTCTTTATCGTGGTGCCGATCTGTGGCCTGTTGACGTACGCTGTCGGCGCCTTCGCCTTCGGTGATGTGCATCACGATCGTCTGCTGTCCGGGCAGGTGAATTCGGCTCGGACGGGCACACCCCGGGTCCGGCTCAGCCGGAACGTCACATTCACTACCAGCACTTGATCATCACCGGCATCGTCGTCGACGACCAGGTGGCTGAATGCGTACGGGTGGAACCAAGAGCCGTGC
>DATHIJ010000636.1:0-15998 GCA_035489975.1 Propionibacteriaceae bacterium
TTTGGGCCGAGCTCGGTCATCTGCTGCTGTTACGTCAAGCGGCGTGGCGTCGAAGGCCTGCACCGCCGCCATCAGAGCCTCATCGTGTCGACCCCCGGCTCAGTCCGCATCCCACCTCCCGCTATCGGCGGCGGTCGGCGCGAGCCGCCTTAAGACGGCTGATATGCGGCAAATGCCGCTAGAACACACGCGCTCGCCATCTCGAGGCGGCAAACGGTGGGGAAGAGGGCGGGAACCGACCGCAGCCAAAAGGCGGACGCCGGAGAAAGCGCGCCTGTCAACTCGGCTTCGGAACCTCAAGATCGCTATGGGCGATCTCCTCGATCGACACATCGCGGAAGGTCAGGACTTTGGCGCTCTTCACGAATCGGGCGGGACGG
Organism: Propionibacteriaceae bacterium; assembly: GCA_035489975.1. Taxonomy (GTDB): domain Bacteria; phylum Actinomycetota; class Actinomycetes; order Propionibacteriales; family Propionibacteriaceae; genus Microlunatus. Next base: position 381 of record DATHIJ010000636.1, read on the forward strand.
TACATGTCCCAGACCCAGGCATCGCCCATGGAGACCTCGTAGTAGACGTCGCCACCCTCGGTGCGCACTTTCAGGTCGACAGCATTGCAGAGGTAAAACCGCCGCTCAGTCTCCACCGCGTAGGTGAAGATGCCAACGACGTCCTTGTACTCACGGTAAAGCTGGAGTTCCAGCTCACTTTCGTACTGTTCGAGGTCTTCAGCACTCATCGACATCACTTGCCGCTAGGGCCGGAAGTCGCTCCGCTGCTGTGTCCCATGGCGCATCGACTCTAGTCGTTCGCGAGACGTTCACGAAGCGCATCCGGTGGGTGGCAGACGGACCGTACGCATCCAGCTTCTCCTGGTGGAGTGGTGTGCAATAGCCCTTATGCTCCTTGAACTCGTACTCGGGGTACATCTGGTCCAGTTCGCACATCATGCGGTCTCGAGTGACCTTGGCAATGATTGATGCGGCCGCAACGCACGCCACCACCTGATCGCCCTTCCAGATTGCCAGTCCTGGCGTGCCGAGCCCGTCAACGCTGAACCCATCCGTCAGCACGTACGTCGGGGGCACATCGAGGCGCAGCAAGGCCATCCGCAACGCCATCACATTCGCCACATGCATCCCCAGCGCATCGCACTCCGCGGGCTCAATGCATGCCACCGCCCAGGCGACGGCCTTATCTGTGATCTCGGCGTACAGCCGCTCACGCTGCAGCGCGGTCAGCAGCTTGGAGTCCTTCAGCCCGGCGATCTGCCGCGACTTGGCATCGCTGAGGATCACCGCAGCTGCTACCAGCGGGCCTGCGCAGGCTCCACGACCCGCCTCATCAGCTCCGGCCACGGGATGAAGACCCATCCGCTGCAGGGCGCGTTCGTATCCGTAAATCCCGCTGTTGCGCTTGACAAGGATGGGCCCGGCGGCCTTCGCGGGCGACATCAGCAGCTCACCCCGGCGGGCTTGATCACCGCTCTCTCGGGTGCAGGTTTCTTTGCGGCTGGCACCTCAGCGAAGGTTGCCGGGCGTTCCATGCGGCCGGCACGATCGAAGGGCGCTGCGATCGCAAAAGCAGGTCCCACAACGAGCGAGATGGGAACGAAGGCGACCTGGCCTTTGCCCTGACGCGTCGACAAGTCGGAGAGGTGGCACCGCGAGTCGGCACTCAGATCGCGGTGGTCACCCATGACAAAGATCCGGTCTTCAGGGACCACCACTTCGAACTTGACCTCCGAGGGCTTGACTTGCACGCCGTCGGGGTCGGTGTAGAGGTAGCTCCGCTCGTCAAGGGGATAGCCGTTGACGGTGATCCGGCCCTTGCTGTTGCAACAAACAACCTTGTCTCCTGGCAATCCGATGACCCGCTTGATCAGGTGGCCAGGAGTGCTCTGCGTCGGCAGCCCGATGAATTCCAACACTTTGTCCCAAGGCGGAGGATCAGCAACTGGTGCCTCGTCCAACCAGCCGCCTGGGTCGGAGAAGACGACCACATCGCCACGCTGAAAGTCGGTGATCTTCTGTACCACCACACGATCACCAACCAAAAGCGTGTTCTCCATCGACTGCGAAGGGATGATGAACATCTGCCCTACGAACGCGCGAAGCAGGGAGGAGACCACCACTGCGCCAATCACCACGATAAGCAGTTCCCGTACGAATGCCCAAGCACGCTGGCCAAACGTGATAGGCGCCACGGCTTGCCTGCGGCTGGGTTCGTAATGCGCCTGGCTGGGAGGCTCAGGAGGAGCCTTATGAGTGGTCAACAGCTGGCCTCAGGTCCGGCGGTGATCTTTGCTATGTCTGACACCGGCTGTTCGCCGGACGGGACGGTCTCAAAGGTATCCGGGCTGGGCAAGCGATGCCGGCGGTCGAGGGGCCAGACCACGGCAATGGCACGACCAACGACCCGATCCTCGGACACTAATGCATTCTCACCCGTCGTGAGGCCCGCTTGCACATCATTGAGGTGGCACCGCGAGTCGCGGCTGTGATCACGGTTGTCGCCCAGCACAAAAAGGCGGCCGTTAGGGACGGTCACAGCGAACTCGATGGCCGACGGCTGTGTGGGCGCGCCATCCGGCCCGATTGCCAGGTAGGAGGTCTCGTTCAGGGGCTGGCCATTGACCGTCACCCGATGGGCCTCATCGCAGCAAACCACACGATCGCCAGGCAGCCCGATGACCCGCTTGATCAGATGCTCAGTACCGGTGTCGGGCAGCACGCCGACAAACTCGAGGGCCCTCCCGATCGGACCGCGCTCACGCAATGTGGCACCGGTGAACCAGCCCCCAGGATCCTTGAAGACGATCACCTGACCGCGTCTGACGGTACTGAGCTTCTCCACGACTACGCGATCGTCGACCTGAAGCGTGTTCTCCATTGAGACCGATGGGATCAGGAACATCTGCCCGACAAATCCGCGCAGTATCGAGGCAACAATCACCGCGCCGACAACAACAACCGTCAGTTCCTTGAAGAAGGCCACCACATGCTGGCCAAAGGTCACGTGCTCTGGCTCGGAATCGGTGGATTCGGTTCGAGCGGACTGCAGTTGGCTTTCAGGCTGCAACGCACGCCGCGGCGCACCACTGGCCCACCGGTTCGCCACGACCGGGGTTCAGCTCGCGTCGCGCTTTTCCTTGATCTTGGCTGCCTTGCCGCGCAGGCCACGCAGGTAGTAGAGCTTCGCCCGGCGTACGTCGCCGCGGCGCTCCACCTCGATCTTGTCGATGATCGGGCTGTGCAGCGGAAACGTACGCTCCACGCCGACCCCGAAGCTCACCTTGCGGACGGTGAAAGCTTCACGGATGCCATCGCCTGCTCGGGAGATCACTACACCGGTGAAGACCTGGATTCTGGAGCGAGTGCCCTCAACGACCTTGACGTGCACCTTGACGGTATCGCCTGGACGGAAGGCGGGGATATCGCTGCGCATCGATGCTTGATCGAGCTCGTGAATGAGCTTGCTCATGAGACGTTCCTCGCCAGTGCCACAGGTCACTACGCTCGTACATCCAGTTGAAGTGCCTTCCGCCGCGAACATTCCCCCTGTGGCAGGTGTCGTAATAGCAGGACGGCAGCCGCTAAGTCTGCCACATTCGACGAGGCAAGACGAAATCGCCAAAGGGCCTGTAGGCAGGTCACTCCGACCCCTGCTGGGTCGTCACCCGGGGTATAGAGTTCCACGACGGCAGCGTGCACCGGAAGGTCAGGACGCACGCCGAGGAGGATCCTGGGTGGACGAGGAGTTTCGTGGTGAGTGAAGGCGCGGCTGCAGCCCACGACGTACTGCTGGTGGGTGGGGGCGGCGCCGGACTGCGGGCCGCGATTGCCATTGCGGAGAGCAATCCCAGTCTGAGCGTGGCAGTGGTCTCGAAGGTCTATCCCATGCGCAGCCACACGGTTTCTGCCGAGGGTGGGGCGGCCGGCGCGATTGCAGCGGACGACACTCTTGATGAGCACGCCTACGACACCATCTCCGGTAGCGATTGGCTCTGTGACCAGGACGCCGTAGAGGCATTCGTTCAGGAGGCTCCTCGCGAACTGTTGCAGCTCGAACACTGGGGCTGTCCGTGGAGCCGACAACCCGACGGGCGCATCGCTGTACGCGCCTTCGGCGGCATGAAGAACATGCGCACCTGGTTCGCGGCGGACAAGACCGGCTTCCACATGCTGCACACGCTGTTCCAGACGTCACTGAAATATGCAGACCTCACTCGGTACGACGAGTGGTTCGTTTCCCGGCTCCTCGTCGACGACGGACGAGTACACGGAGTCGTCGCGATCGAACTCAGAACCGGGCGGATCGAGGCCATCACCGCAAAGTCGGTCGTCCTGTGCAATGGCGGTTCCGGCAAGGTCTTCCCGTACACCACCAACGCCGCCATTTGCACCGGCGACGGGATGGCACTGGCCTACCGCGCAGGTGCGCCGCTCAAGGACATGGAGTTCGTCCAATACCATCCCACCGGCCTCCCGTTCACGGGCATCCTCATTACTGAGGCGACCCGCGCCGAAGGAGGCTGGCTGCTCAACAAGGATGGCTACCGCTACCTCCAGGATTACGACCTGGGCACGCCTGAGCCCACCCCAGTGCTGCGCAGCATGGAGCTTGGACCGCGGGACCGACTGTCGCAAGCCTTCGTGCAGGAAGTCGAGAAGGGACGGACGATCGAGTCACCATATGGGCCGATCGTTCATCTCGACCTGCGCCACCTGGGCGCGAAGCTGATCGACACCAAGCTTCCGATGGTGCGTGAGCTGTGTTTGAAGTACGAGCGGATCGACCCCGTCAAGGATCTGATCCCGGTCCGGCCGGTGGTGCACTACATGATGGGCGGCGTACACACCGACATCAATGGCGCGACGCCCATCGAAGGGCTCTTCGCGGCTGGGGAGACCGCATGCGTGAGCATCAACGGCGCGAACCGGCTTGGGTCCAACTCGCTGTCGGAGTGTCTGGTCTTTGGTGCCCGAGCGGGCAGCGCGGCTGCGGAGTACGCGATGAGTGCCAAGCAGCCGCCCCCCGTTGTGATGCGCCAGATCGACGATGAGATACGCCGGATTGATCAGATGCGTACGCCTGGTCGTGGTTCTGAGCGGATCGCCGACATCCGCGAGGAGATGCAGTCAACCATGGAGGACAGCGCCGGGATTTTCCGATCCGGCGAATCGCTGAGCAAGGGCGTTGATCAACTGGCCGAGTTGCAGCAGCGGCTCGACCGCGTCCAGCTCCACGACGAAACGCAGGTATTCAACACCGAGCTAGTCGCTGCGCTCGAGCTGGCAAACATGCTCGATATCGCCGAAACCATCCTGCAGTCCGCACTGCAACGCGAGGAGTCGCGCGGCGCCCACCAGCGCACCGACTTCGCAGCACGCGACGACACCCGCTTCCTCAACCACGCGCTGGCCTACCGGGAGCCGGACGGTGCGGTCAGGATTGAGCGATCGCCGGTGACGATCACACGATGGCCACCCGGCGAGCGGGTGTACGGGAGGTAGCCACAGATATGGCAGACAGCATTCAGATGCACGTAACGCGGTACGACCCCGACCAGGATTCCGCACCGACGGTAACCACGTACGAGGTGCCGCTGCGGAAGGATTGGGCGATCCTCGACGGGCTGAACTACATCAAGGACCACGTCGACGGGAGCCTGTCGTATCGCTGGTCGTGCCGGATGGGAATCTGCGGCAGCTGCGGAATGAACGTCGACGGAGAGCCGCAGCTGACATGTGCCGCCTTTCTCACCGACTATGCACCTGGGCCGATTCGAGTCGAGCCGCTCAGCAACTTCCCCGTCGTTCGGGACTTGGTCGTGGACATCGAGGACTTCATGGAGAAGCTGCCGCGAGTCAAGCCCTGGATCATCCGAGACGACGTGACCGTCATCGACGGGGAATACCTCCAGACTCCGGCGGAGCTGGAGGAGTACAAGCAATTCAGCAACTGCATCAATTGCATGCTGTGTTATGCCGCCTGTCCGATCTACGGCCTCGAGCCAGACTTCATCGGCCCGGCTGCTATCGCCCTCGCTGAACGGTACGACCTTGACACCCGCGACCGCGGACAGCGAGAGCGCCTCGACGTACTCATTGAGAAGGAAGGCGTCTGGGGCTGCACCTTCGTCGGTGAATGCACCCGGGTTTGCCCCAAACACGTCGACCCGGCAGGCGCCATCCAGCGGTACAAGCTCAAGGCCGCGACCGAGAACCTGAGGGCGTTTCTGCTCCCCCGGGCTGCGCGATGAGTGCGCCTGCCACCTACCGGCAGCCGGTGTCCAGGTTGTGGTGGCTGAAGAAGCGGACCTACTTCCTCTTCGTGATGCGTGAGCTGAGCAGCGTTTTCGTGGCGTGGTTCGCGGTCTTTCTGATGTTGATGGTCTTTGCCATCGGGCGTGGCGAGGAGTCGTATCAGAGGTTCCTGGACTGGGCCGCGTCGCCCGTCATCGTGGTGATCAATGTCGTGGCACTTGCCTTCTCGCTGCTGCACACGGTGACGTGGTTCGTGCTCACTCCGCAGGCCATGGTGGTTCGGGGGCCAGGTAGCCAGCAGGCGCGGGCGATGAAGGAGGTTCCCGTCGCTGGCAAGTGGGTACCGGCGGCGACAGCGGTTCGCGTCGGCGGGCGACTACCGGCCGGCGCCGTGATCGCCTCGCAGTACGTGGGACTCATTGTGGTGTCGGCGTTCATCGCCTGGTTGGTACTCCGATGACCAAGAGGCACATCGAACCGATTCTGTGGCTGTTGTTCAGCGCGGGCGGGGTGGCCGCTGCGGTGTTCCTGCCCATCCTGGTGGTGCTGTTCGGCCTAGCCATACCCCTGGGGTTGGTCCAGCCTGACTACGACCACCTGCATGCCGTTGTCAGCCACTGGCTCACCCGACTTGTCCTGCTAGGTCTACTCGTCGTCATGCTCTTCCACGCGGCGCACCGGTTCAGGTTCACCCTTTACGACGGACTTCAGCTCAGGGGATTCGCGACGCCGATCGCTGTGTTGTGCTACGGCGCCGCGCTGGTCGGCTCCGCCGCCGCGCTCCTGATCGTCTTGACTGTCTGATCGCCGCGCCACCAGGCGGTGCCTTCGGCAGGCTCAGGACGGCGGATGCCGCTGACACGTCAGAAGCCGATTATGTCGGGTTCTTCTTCTTCCAGCTCGTCCCTACTGGGTGCGGCCTTGGGCCAGTGGGAGCCGCCGTGGGTCAGGGCGCTGATCAGGTCCCGGTTGAGCCGGGAGATCGTCTCCAAGGGAATGGCCTTCGGGCAGACAGCAGTGCACTCACCGATGTTGGTGCAGCCGCCGAATCCTTCTGCATCATGCTGAGCCACCATGCCGACGACCCGGGAGTAGCGCTCGGGCTGGCCCTGCGGCAGCAGGCCGAGATGGGTGATCTTCGCGGCCGTGAACAACATCGCTGAGCCGTTGGGGCAGGCGGCGACGCAGGCACCGCAGCCGATGCAGGTCGCCGCGTCGAATGCGCGGTCGGCATCCCGTTTGGGCACTGGGTTGGCATGCGAATCCGGAGCGGTGCCGGTCGGTGCGGAGATGTATCCCCCGGCCTGGATGATCCGATCGAAGGCACTGCGATCCACGACCAGGTCCTTGATCACCGGAAACGGATCGGCTCGCCATGGTTCGACATCGATCACGTCACCGTCTTTGAACGAGCGCATGTGGAGCTGGCATGTCGTGGTTTGCTGCGGGCCGTGCGCGACGCCATTGATCACCAGACCGCACATGCCGCAGATGCCTTCCCGGCAGTCGCTGTCGAAGGCGATGGGATCGTCGCCCTGGAGTGTCAATCGTTCATTCAGCACGTCCAGCACCTCCAGGAAGGACATGTGCTCGGAGACGTCGTTGACCCTGTAGATGGCCATCTTGCCTTTGGCGCGCGAGTTCGCCTGTCGCCAGACCCGCAGGGTCACGTTCATTTGTAGGACCGCTGTTTCATCTCGACGTACTCATAAACCAGGGGCTCCTTGTGCAGGACCGGCCGCCGGTCGTCGCCGCTGAATTCCCAGGCCGAGACGTAGGCAAATTGGTCATCATCCCGCAATGCCTCACCGTCTGGGGTTTCGCTCTCGACCCGGAAGTGGCCGCCGCATGACTCGCGCCTGACTAGCGCATCGATGCACATCAACTCACCGAGCTCGAAGAAGTCTGCAACCCGACCGGCCCGCTCGAGCGCTTGGTTGAGCTCCTCGTTGGTGCCCAGCACCCTGACATCGGACCAGAACTCCTTCTTGAGCTCCCGGATCCGGGTAATCGCCTTGCGCAGACCCTCTTCGCTCCGCTCCATCCCGCAGTAGTCCCACATGAGGCGTCCGAGCTCTTTGTGGAAGGAATCCACGGTACGGCTACCGTTCACTGACAACAGCTTGTCGATCCTCGCGCGGACCGCTGCTTTTGCTTCGACCGCCGCAGGATGGGATGGGTCGACTTTCGTGAACGGCCCGTCCGCGAGGTAGTCGTTGATCGTGTTCGGAAGGACGAAGTAGCCGTCGGCCAGGCCCTGCATCAAGGCGCTGGCGCCGAGGCGGTTCGCCCCGTGGTCGGAGAAGTTGGCTTCACCAGTCACAAAGAGTCCGGGAATACTGGCCTCCAGGTCGTAGTCGACCCAAAGCCCGCCCATCGTGTAGTGCACGGCTGGGTAGATCCGCATAGGGGTCGCGTACGGATCCTCGCCTGTGATCTGGGCGTAGATGCTAAAGAGGTTGCCGTACTTGGCTTCCATGGCAGGCCGACCGAGCCGCGCCATCGCGGCAGCGAAGTCAAGGTAGACCCCAAGCCCGCCCGGCCCGACGCCGCGGCCTTCGTCGCAGACGTTCTTCGCAGCCCGGGAGGCGATGTCGCGTGGGACCAGGTTGCCGAAGGACGGATAGATGCGCTCCAGGTAATAGTCGCGATCTTGCTCAGGAATCTCGCGGGGGTCGCGTTTGTCCTCCCCGCTCTTGGGCACCCAGATCCGGCCGTCGTTGCGCAGCGACTCGCTCATCAAGGTCAACTTGGACTGGTGTTCGCCGCTCACGGGGATGCACGTCGGGTGGATCTGGGTGAAGCAGGGGTTCGCGAAGTATGCGCCCTTGCGATGGGCTCGCCACGTGGCTGTCACGTTGCAGCCAACGGCGTTGGTCGACAGGTAGAAGACGTTGCCGTAGCCGCCGGTGGCGAGCACCACCGCGTCTGCGAAGTGAGTCTCGATCCCGCCGGTCACCATGTCGCGGATGATCACACCGCGTGCTCTGCCGTCGACCACGATCAGCTCGAGCATCTCGTGCCGGGTGTGCATCTCCACTGTGCCGGCGGCGATCTGGCGTTCCAGCGCCTGGTACGCGCCAATCAGCAGCTGCTGGCCGGTCTGGCCGCGAGCGTAGAAGGTGCGCGAGACTTGCACGCCGCCGAACGACCTGTTGTCGAGCAGACCGCCGTACTCGCGCGCGAAAGGCACTCCTTGGGCGACGCACTGGTCGATGATCTGAACGCTGACCTCTGCCAGCCGGTAAACATTGGATTCCCGGGCCCGGAAGTCTCCGCCCTTGACGGTGTCGTAGAACAGCCGATAGACCGAGTCCCCGTCGTTGCGGTAGTTCTTGGCGGCGTTGATCCCGCCCTGGGCGGCGATGGAGTGCGCGCGCCGCGGTGAATCCTGGTAGCAGAAGCAGGCGACGTTGTAGCCCGCCTCGCCAAGGGTTGCTGCCGCCGAGGATCCGGCGAGTCCGCTGCCAACGATGATCACACCGAGTTTGCGACGGTTGGCCGGATTGACCAGCCTGGCGCCGAACCGGCGCTCTTCCCACCGCCTCTCGATGGCCACCTTGGGCGCCTTGGTGTCGGCGATATCTGCGCCCTCGATGTAGAACGAGTTGGAATCGAGCGAGCCAGCCAATTCGGAGTTGGTCACGTGCACCTCATCTGGCGCGGACTGCACTCGCCCATCAGCTCACCAACCCGAACAGAATGGCGAATGGAGGAAGCAGGAAGCCAACCGTGACCACCCCGGCGACGGCGTACGCCGCGACGTTCAGACGTCCTCGCGCGAGGCTCGAGGTATTTGCTCCCAGTGTTGTCAGAGCACTCCAGGCGCCGTGCCGGAGATGCAAGCCGACCGCGATCATCGCGATCGTGTAGACCAGAACAACCGACCAAATCTGGAAGCCGTTCACCACACGTTCGTATGGTTCGGCGGCAGCGCCGCCCGGGTGGATTGCGTTCCAGGTCAGGTGCAGCAGGTGGTAGATCACGAAGAGCGCGATGACGACGCCGCCCCAGCGCAGCGTGAACGACGCATAGGTACGCTGCACCCCGGTCCGCGACCTGGTGCTGTAGTAGCGCCTCGTCCCGCCCCGCGCGCTATGCGCCCGCGACCACAAGTTGAATGCGGCGTACATGTGGGCCAGGACGCTCACGATGAGAACAGCTCGGATGATCCAGAGCGCACCGCTGTGCGGGAGGAGTGGCTCCCCGAGGGTTCGCAGGTGGTGGGCGTAGGTGTTGAATGCCTCTTCCCCGGCGAAGATCTTGAGGTTGCCGTACATGTGGGCCAGCAAGTAGCCGATCAAGATGAGGCCAGTTATGGCCATCAGAGCCTTGAGCGCAACGGTTGACCTCGTCGCCTGCTGGGCTGGGCTCAAGGAAATTGTCGCCACGCAGCCACATTAGAACTCCAGCTGCCCTCACAGCGACTTTAAGGCCACCATCGTCACTGGTGTTTTTCGTTACGTTTTTGTTCGGAGGCCGGCAGCAGGTCGGGCCGCCGCAGGCGGGTCCTTGCCAGTGCTTGCTCGCGACGCCAAGCGGCGATCCTCTCGTGATGGCCGCTCACGAGCACCTCGGGGACATCCAACCCACGCCAGCTAGGCGGTTTGGTGTAGACAGGTCCCTCGAGTAGGCCTTCGTGCTCGGCGCCGTAGGACTCCTCGATCAAAGACTCCGGGTTGCCCATGACGCCAGGCAGGAGGCGCACGACCGTTTCGATCACCACCATGGCCGCGACCTCTCCACCACTCAGCACGTAATCGCCAATGCTCAGTTCGTCGACGCGCATCCGGCGCTCCGCATCTTCCACGACGCGAGTGTCGATGCCTTCGTAGCGACCGCAGGCGAAGATCAGATGCTGCTCCGCGGCAAGCTCGTCCGCGAGGGCCTGCGTGAGGGTGCGACCTGACGGTGAGAGGACGATTAATCGCGGGTCGGTTGGCCCGGCCGTCAGTGCATCCAATGCCCGTCCCCAGGGCTCCGGACGCATGACCATTCCTGCGCCTCCACCGTAGGGCGTATCGTCGACGGTCCGGTGCCGATCAATGGTCCAGTCGCGAAGATCATGAACCTGAAGGTCGACGATGCCCTTCTCGATTGCCTTCCCGACCAGCGAAAGACGCAGCGGTTGAAAGTACTCGACGAAGATCGAGACAACATCAATTTTCATCGGCGTCGTCCCGGTCATCGAGCAAACCCGTGAGATTGACGACTGTGAGGAGGCCAGCCTCAAGATCGACATCGGGCACCAATGCCTCCACGAACGGGACCAAGCGAGGGCCGGCGGCCGTTTCGATCTCCAAAACGTCCTGCGCTGGCAAGTGCAGCACCGATCGCACTTTGCCGACCTCGGCTCCATCCGGCGTGGTGGCTCGCAGGCCGATCAGGTGCCGGTCGTAGAACTCACCCGGTTCGGCTGGCCGCTCGTCCGGCTGCACGGCAGCGCTCAGAAGCATGCCGCGTACGGCTTCGGCACCGGCCCGATCGACCAATTCAGCGAAGCTGACCAACAGCCGGCCGGAGTGCTGGCGAACCGAGCGCACTGTGAAGTGCCGGGGACCGCCTTCTTCCAGCAGTACCTCCCCGGGGACGAACCGACGCTCCGGCTCATCAGTGCGGAGCTCCACAACAACCTCGCCGCGTACGCCGTGGGGCCGTCCGATGACACCCACGACGGTGTTCACATTGCTGCTCCCGCGCCTAGCGGCGACGGCTGTTCGGGCTGCGACGGGCGAGTCGATCAACATCGACGAAGTCGACACGGACGTCTTGGTCGCCGGCCAGCGCGCCGATCACCGTTCGTAGCGACGTGGCAGTGCGACCCGAACGGCCGATGACTTTGCCAACATCGTCCGGATTCACTCGCACCTCGAGCATCCGCCCGCGACGAAGGTCCTTTTCCCTGACAGTGACATCGTCGGGGTGCGCGACGATCCCCCGGATCAGATGCTGGAGTGCGTCGGCGAGCATTTAGGTCTCGCTGGAATCCGCATCAGCAACACCGGCGTCAGCAGCCTGCTGTGCTTCCTCTGGAGTGCCCTCGACGGAAGCCGGCTCGCGCTTGGCGCGTTCGGGCTTGGATGCCGCCTTCTTCGGTGCCGCGGCCGAACCAGCCTTGGGCTCCTTGCCCGCTTCGGCTAGAGCAGCGTTGAAGGCATCGGTCTTGTTGCGCTTCTCCGGCTGCGGCAGCACGCCGGAGGGCGACGTGTCACCCGAGAACTTCTGCCAGTCACCCGTGCGCTTGAGCAATGCGACGACAGCTTCACTTGGCTGCGCGCCAACCGACAGCCAATACTGGGCCCGCTCAGAGTCGACCTCGATAAGAGAGGGGTCATTCTTGGGGTGGTACTTGCCGATTTCCTCAATGGCACGGCCATCGCGCTTGGTGCGAGAGTCGGCGACGACTATGCGGTAGTGCGGCGACCGGATCTTGCCGAATCGCTTCAGACGAATCTTGACAGCCACGTGTGTGGTTTCTCCTGTGGTGGTGTTGCGACCGGGCCCGTGGGCCGGCCACATCGGGGTGATCCCATCTCACGCGGTGGGGTCGCGCTGGCGATGATCTCAGTGGGTCTGAGCCGTACGTGCTGAGAGGGCGCCGGACGACAACAGATGCGGCAAGCATTCTGCCAGACTCGTCCAAGTAGATGCGAACTGACGGATTGGCTGCCCAAGGTCGTGGGACTAGTCGATTCACGACTCCCTTGACATCTTGTGGCTGATCAGCCCGAGCAGGTTGCCCTCGGAGTCTCTGATGAACGACAGCCACTCCTCGGTGCCGGCCGGTCCGAGCCTGCCGTCTGGGTGGCGGAAGATGACGTACGGCTCGGTGACGATATCGACACCATCAGCCCGCAGGGAGGCGATGGTCGCGTGCACATCCTCGACTTTGAGGTAGATCAGGGCGCTCGTGGCGCCGTATTCGAGCAGCAGGCGTACCGCACCTGTTTGAAAGAACACCATGGCCGGCTGATCAAACGTGCCGGTTGGTGATGCATTCAGCAAGCGCTCGTAAAACGCCCTTGCGCGAGGAAGGTCATCGACGTGCTGTGCGACTTGAAAGATATCCATGGGCGAGTTTCGCATGGTCCATCGCTCTGGGTTGAGGTGGTCGCTAGCGTGGCGCCATGGAGACCAGGGCGGTCGACATTGCTCTTGAGGGCCGCACCATCGTGACAGCGCGGCCGCTTGCCCCCGGACCCTGGCCAGGAGTGGTGATGCTGCACGAAGCGTGGGGCATCGATGACGTGCTGCGCCGTCATGCAGATCGCTTGGCCTCTGCGGGGTACCTCGTGTACGCCCCGGATCTGCTGGGCGAGGGTTCGTGGCTGCGATGCATCAGGATCACGTTCAGGGCATACCAAGCTCGCACTGGTGAACCGTTCGAGCTGATTGAGTCCTGTCGCAGGGAGCTGCGGGCTGACCGTGATTGCACTGGCAAGGTCGGGGTCATCGGCTTCTGCCTGGGTGGCGGGTTCGCGCTGCTGGTGTCGGGCGAGGGCTACCACGCGGCATCAGTCAATTACGGCCAGGTGCCGCCTGATATCGACAAGCTAGCCGAGCGATCTTGCCCGATAGTCGCCAGCTACGGCGGCAGGGACTGGACGGTCCGCGGCGCACTTCCGCTCCGGGAGGCCTTACGCGCTCGCGGCGTACCGCACGATGTCGAGGTCTATCCGGCCGCCGGTCACGCCTTCCTGAACGACAAACCGAACGGCCCGCTGGCATTCCGCCCAGTCGTGAGACTGACCCACGCCGGACCAGAGCCGGTCTCGGCAGCAGATGCCTGGCGCAGAATCGAGGCCTTCTTCGCCGAACACTTGGGATCGGGGGACGCTCGATAAGGTGCGGAAAACTGGGTTAACCCAGCTTCCCGGCACTTCACATACGTTCCAACATGTGTGAAGCGTCAGCAATGTGGGTTAACCCAGTTTTCGCCGAGCACCTCAGCTCGTGATGTCCTTGCGCAGGAAGTACCAGAAGGCGAACCAGATGGCGATGATGGCGTAACCGATCGACCAGAGCGCGCCGGTGATCATCTCAGAGAAGTCGACGGTCGGCGCCAGCGCGTCGCGCCAGGCATAGGCGTAATGACCCGGTAGACCGTTCCGAATGTTGCCCAGCGCGGTGATCGAGTCGAGTATCGCGCACAAGATCATCAACAGCACCGCGCCACCCACTGCGGCGAGCGGCGCATCAGTGAGCACCCCGAGCATGAAAGCGAACGCGCCCACTACGGACATCACGAGCAGCAGGTAGCCGACGATGATCAAGAGCCGGGCCGCGAATTCCGGCCAGCCGATCTGACTTCCGGTGGGGCCAACATAAGGGCCCCAGCCGTACGCGATCCCGCCCACGACCAGCGTCCAGGCGGGCAGGAAAACGAACGCGACAACGGAGGAAAGCGTCGCTACCACAAGCTTTTGCCGCAGCAGGCGCTCGCGCCGCACCGGAGCTGCCAACAGATAACGCAGACTGGCCCAGCTCGCTTCGGAGGGAACGGTATCGCCGGCGAACAAGGCCACTATGACAACCAGCAGGAAGCTCGTCGAGGCAAAGAGCGTGAAGATCGTGAGGTTCGCTCCGCTCTCCTGAGCGAGGTCGACGAACCCGCGCTCCCCCGAGTCGTTGCCTCCATCGCCTAGCCAGAAGGCGAGAAGCAACACAAGCGGTAGGACGGTGAGAACGGCGAAGATGCCAATCGTGCGGCGGCGACGCAGCTGTCGTCCGATCTCGGCGCCGAGTGGCAAAGGTGGACGGGTCACTGTCGTAAGACTCATCGCGCGGCCTCGCTGCTGTGCTCGAGCCCGTGGTCGGAATCACCGACAAGACTCATGAACACTTCTTCGAGCTGACGATGGCCGTCGACTGACTCGATGCCGTAGCCGGCTGCGACCAGCTCCGCCACAATCGCCTGACGCGGCAGATCGCCGGTGACTCGAAGCAGCTTGCCCTCAGGTTCGGCGCGGAGACCCCGAGCCTGCAACGTCTGGCCCGCGGCGCCGACATCGTCGACATTGGTTAGTCCGATCAACGTCACAGTGTCGCTCGCGGTTAGTTCCTCGACCGCGCCTGTGAGCACCACCTTGCCCTGGTCCATCACCACCACGTGAGTGCAGGTGTGTTCCACCTCCGACAAGAGGTGCGAAGAGATGACGACCGTACGACCAGCGGCCGTGTAATCAGCCAGCACAACGCGCATCGCCTTGATCTGCGGTGGATCGAGGCCATTGGTCGGCTCATCCAGTACGAGAAAGGCCGGCATTCCGAGCATGGCCTGGGCGATGCCGAGTCGCTGCAGCATCCCGTGGCTGTACCCGCGCACCTTGCGGTCGATCGCCGTACCAAGCCCGGCAATCTGCAACGCCTCGTCCAGGTGTGCCTCATGCAACGGACGACCGGTCGCGTGCCAGTACCCCATCAGGTTCGCCCTGCCGCTGAGGTGCGGCAGGAAGCCGGGGCCTTCGATCAAGGCGCCTACCGCGCTCAGCACATCGGCGCCGGCGTGCACCGGCTGGCCGTTGACGTAGATCGAGCCGGAGTCTGGCCGTATCAGGCCGACCAGCATGCGGATCACGGTGGTCTTCCCCGCACCGTTGGGTCCCAACAGCCCGACGACCTGGCCGGCCTCTGCGCGGAAAGAGACGCCGTCCACCGCCCTGAATCCGTCACCGTAGGTCTTCACCACATCGTTGACGACCAGCGGAATACCAGTCAGCGCAGGATCTATCTGAATCCCACGCCGCCTGCGCCACAGCACAAACACCGCAATCACTGAAGCGGCGGCGAGCCCAGTCACCACAATGAGGAGCGCAACGGGCACGTCGAGGGTGTTGGCGTTGAGCGCGGTGGCAGCGAGCAGCGGAATCGCAGCGGCCC